>NZ_JBFAAF010000054.1:0-52851 GCF_040639595.1 Micromonospora sp. NPDC023814 | reverse complement strand
CCTCGGCGAGCACCGGCGGGCGGAGCCAGGGCGCCAGCGGGGCGTATCCGCCGCCGAGCACCACGGTGTCCAGGTCCCACCCTCAGCTACCAACAACCGGACAAGGAGGCGGGGCGGGCGTCACTTGCGGGTCTGTATCTCCTCGCGCATCTCGCGGAACAGCCCGCCGGCGTCGTCGACGGAGCGGCCGGGGAACATCGCCATCACGACACTGCCGTGGTCGGCCCACCCGCAGACGGCGAAGTCGCCGCCGTCGCCGCTGGTGGTGCCGCACTTCATCACGCCGCCCAGGCCGCCCGCGGGCACCTCCCGCAGCCCCGTCACCTTGCCGGTCTCGTCGGTAAGCAGGCCGAACAGGCTGTCCAGGTCCCGCTCCGGCTGCCAGAGCAGCGTCGTGCCGCCGAAGACGAGCACCGAGCGCTTGTCGTCTGCCGGGTCCCGGTAGACGGTGCCGAAGCTGCTGTCCAGGTCGATGTCGGCGGCGAAGCCGCTGCGCAGGTAGTCCGATGTGCTGCGGGCCCGTTCGCTGTCGTCCCGGACCAGTCCCGCCACCCGGTCCGGCGTGGTCAGGTCCGCGTCCTTCTGCTGGGCCACCCGCCACCCGGCCGTACCGATGGTGGCGGCGCCCGCGAGCCCGACCAGCGCCGCCACGGCCCAGGCCACCCGCCGGCGCCGCGACCACCCCGCCCGCCGGTCGGTGGCGTGCTCCGCGTCCCGGTTGCTGAGCTGGATGGGCTCGTCGGTCAGGTCGATCGGCTCGGAGCCGTCGTTGACCGGCCGCTCGGTGAGATGTGCGTCGGACATAGCCGACACCGTACGCGAACGGCAGGTGGCGCACGTCGGGTCCGGAGAAGCCCTCCGTAGACTTTCAGGGTGACCGAGAGACTGGATGCCCGACGCCCCGACGCCCCGACCCTGCCCGGCCAGTACCAGCCGGGCGAGGTAGAGCAGCGACGGTACGAGCACTGGGTAGCCGCCGGCCACTTCCGGGCGTCGGCGGAGAGCGACAAGCCCCCCTTCACCATCGTCATCCCGCCGCCGAACGTCACCGGCTCCCTGCACATGGGCCACGCCCTCGACCACACGGTGCAGGACGCGCTGGTGCGGCGTAAGCGGATGCAGGGCTACGAGGCGCTCTGGCTGCCGGGCATGGACCACGCCGGCATCGCCACGCAGAACGTGGTGGAGCGGCGGCTCGCCGGCCAGGGCCTGTCCCGGCACGACCTGGGGCGGGAGCAGTTCGTCGAACGGGTCTGGCAGTGGAAGGCCGAGTCCGGCGGCGCCATCCTGGGTCAGATGCGCCGTCTCGGCGACTCCGTCGACTGGGACCGCGAGCGCTTCACGATGGACGAGGGGCTGTCGCGCGCCGTACAGACGATCTTCAAGAAGCTGTACGACGACGGCCTGATCTACCGGGCCAACCGGATCATCAACTGGTGCCCCCGGTGCCTGACCGCCCTGTCGGACATCGAGGTGGAGCACACCGACGACGACGGTGAGCTGGTCTCGATCCGCTACAGCGACGAGGTGGTGGTCGCCACCACCCGGGCGGAGACGATGCTCGGCGACACGGCGGTGGCGGTGCACCCGGACGACGAGCGCTACCAGCACCTGATCGGCACCGAGGTCGAGCTGCCGCTGACCGGGCGGCGCATCCCGATCGTGGCCGACGCGCACGTCGACCCGTCCTTCGGCACCGGCATGGTGAAGGTGACCCCGGCGCACGACCCGAACGACTTCGAGATCGGCCAGCGCCACGACCTGCCCGCGCTCACCGTGATGGACGAGCGCGGCGTGATCACCGTGCCGGGGCCGTTCGAGGGCCTGGACCGCTTCGAGGCGCGCCCCGCGATCGTCGCGGCGCTGCGCGAGCAGGGCCGGATCGTCTCGGAGAAGCGCCCGTACGTGCACGCGGTGGGCCACTGCTCGCGCTGCCGTACGACGGTCGAGCCGCGGCTGTCGCTGCAGTGGTTCGTGAACACCTCGCCGCTGGCCAAGGCCGCCGGCGACGCCGTGCGCGACGGGCGGGTGCGGATCGAGCCCGCCGAGCTGGCCAAGCGGTACTTCGCCTGGGTCGACAACATGCACGACTGGTGCATCTCCCGACAGCTGTGGTGGGGCCACCGCATCCCCGTCTGGTACGGCCCGGACGGCGAGGTCGTCTGCGTCGGCCCGGACGAGCAGCCGCCCGCCGGGGACGGTTGGCGTCAGGACGAGGACGTCCTGGACACCTGGTTCTCCAGCGCCCTCTGGCCGTTCTCCACGCTCGGCTGGCCCGAGCAGACGCCTGACCTGGCGAAGTTCTATCCGACGAGCGTCCTGGTCACCGGCTACGACATCCTCTTCTTCTGGGTCGCCCGGATGATGATGTTCGGCCTGTACGCGATGGACGGCCGGCAGCCGTTCGACGTGGTGGCCCTGCACGGCATGGTCCGCGACCAGTTCGGCAAGAAGATGTCGAAGTCGTTCGGCAACGTGGTCGATCCGCTGGACTGGATCGACCGCTTCGGCGCCGACGCCACCCGGTTCACCCTGGCCCGGGGCGGCAACCCCGGGCAGGACGTGCCGGTGAGCGAGGAGTGGTGCCAGGGCTCCCGCAACTTCTGCAACAAGCTCTGGAACGCCACCCGCTTCGCGCTGATGAACGGCGCGCACACCGACGGCCCGCTGCCGGCCGCCGAGCAGCTCTCGACCGTCGACCGGTGGATCCTGTCCCGGCTGGCGCACGTCACCGCCGAGGTGGACGAGCAGTTCGAGGCGTACGAGTTCGCGAAGGTGTGCGACCTGCTGTACCACTTCGCCTGGGATGACGTCTGCGACTGGTACGTGGAGCTGACCAAGCCGGTGCTCGCCGAGGGGGGCGCGGCCGCCGAGGCCACCCGCCGGGTGCTCGGGCACGTGCTGGACCAGCTGCTGCGGCTGCTGCACCCGATCATCCCGTTCGTCACCGAGGAACTGTGGATCGCGCTCACGGGGGGCGAGACGGTGATGACGGCCGCCTGGCCGGCGGCCGACCGTACCCTCGTCGACGACGCCGCGGAGGGCGAGGTCGGCACCGTCCAGCGGGTGGTGACCGAGATCCGGCGGTTCCGCTCGGACCAGGGGCTGCGCCCGACGCAGCGGGTCGCCGCGCGGCTCGACGGCCTGGCCGCCGCGGGCATCGCCGCGCACGAGCCGCTCATCCGGTCGCTGGTGCGGCTGGACGCGGCCGGCGACGGCTTCCAGGCCAGCGCGACGCTCGCCATGCCGGGCGAGGTGAGCGTGGCCCTGGACACCCGGGGGACGATCGACGTGGCCGCCGAGCGGGCCCGGCTGACCAAGGACCGGGCCGCCGCCGAGAAGGAGGCCGCGCAGGCGCGGGCGAAGCTCGACAACCCGGCATTCGTCGGCAAGGCGCCGGAGCCGGTGGTTGCCAAGATCCGCGACCGGCTCGCCGTCGCCGAGGCCGACCTGGTCCGCATCGACGCCGCTCTGGAGGCGCTGTCCTCGTGACCGACCGCACCGATTTCGCCGCCGTCGAGGCCGAGCTGGCGGGCCGCGGGTTCACCCGCATGGCCTTCGAGCTGGACAAGATCGAGTCGCTGCTGGACCTGCTCGGCAGCCCGCAGCGGGCGTACCCGTCGATCCACCTGACCGGCACCAACGGCAAGACCTCGACGGCCCGGATGATCGACTCGCTGTTGCGGGCGTTCGGGCTGCACACCGGCCGCTACACCAGCCCGCACCTGGAGACCGTCCGGGAGCGGATCAGCCTGGACGGCGAGCCGGTGGGCGAGGAGCGGTTCACCGCCACGTACCGGGAGGTCGAGCCGCTGGCCCGGCTGGTGGACGAGCGCTCGGCGGAGCCGCTGACGTACTTCGACATGACCACCGCGCTGGCGTTCGCGACGTTCGCCGACGCCCCGGTGGACGTGGCGGTGGTCGAGGTGGGCCTGGGCGGCGCCGAGGACGCGACCAACGTGATCCAGGCCGGGGTGTGCGTGCTCACCCCGATCGGGCTGGACCACACCGAGTGGTTGGGCGACACCATCCAGGACATCGCGCTGGCCAAGGCGGGCATCATCCACGCCGGCGCGACGGTCATCTCCGCCGCGCAGGAGGAGGAGGCGGCCCGGCCGATCCTGGAACGCTGCGTCGAGGTCGGCGCGACCATCGCCCGGGAGGGCTCCGAGTTCGGGGTGCTCCGGCGGGCGGTCGCGGTCGGCGGGCAGGTGCTCACCCTGCAGGGCCTCGGCGGCGTCTACGAGGAGGTCTTCATCCCGTTGCACGGCGCCCACCAGGCCCAGAACGCGGCGGTGGCGTTGGCGGCGGTGGAGGCGTTCCTCGGCGCCGGCGCGAAGCGGCAGCTCGACGTCGAGACCGTCCGCGAGGGGTTCGCCACGGCCACCTCGCCCGGCCGCCTGGAGCGGGTACGCAGCGCGCCGACCATCCTGCTCGACGGCGCGCACAACCCGCACGGCATGGCCGCCACGGTGACCGCGCTGCAGGAGGAGTTCGCGTTCAGCAAGCTGGTGGCGGTCGTCGGCGTCCTCGGCGACAAGGACGCGGCCAGCCTGCTGGAACTGCTGGAGCCGGTGGTCGACCAGGTCGTGGTGACCCGGAACAGCTCGCCCCGGGCGATGCCGGCCCGGGAACTCGCCGCGCTGGCCGCCGAGGTCTTCGGCCCCGACCGGGTCGAGGTCGCCGAGGAGATGCCGGACGCGATCGAGACGGCGGTGGCGATGGCCGAGGAGGACGTACCGGGGGAGCTGAGCGGGGTCGGGGTGTTGGTCACCGGATCGGTGGTGACCGTGGCCGACGCCCGCCGGCTGCTGAAGCGATGACCGGCCCGGTGCGGGGCACCGCGGGCGACGACCGCCCGGAGGGCACGGCCGCCGGGGGCGACCCGGGCCGTCCGCCGGCGGGCGGGCCGCGACGGTCCGGGCTGCGGAACCCGGTGCGGGCGGTGCGCGGGCTGGGGGCCGGCACGCTGATCCTGGAGGCGCTGGTGCTGGTCCTGGCCATCCAGCCGATCCGCATGGTCGGCGGCGACCTGGGCGGCGCGGCGGTCGGCGCGGTCCTGGCGTTGGCCGTGGCGGCGGTGCTGCTGTCCGGCATGATGCGCCGGCCGTGGGCCTGGCACGCCGGCACCGTCCTGCAGGGACTGCTGATGCTGGCCGGCCTGCTGCACTGGTCGCTGTTCGCGCTGGGCGTCGTCTTCGCCCTGGTCTGGGTCTACGCCCTGCACGTCCGCCGGGTCATCCTCGGCTGACGGGCTGACGGGCTGACGGGCTGACGGGCTGGCCCGCCACCGACAGCCCGCCGGCGGGGTCAGGCGTCGGCGCGTTCGCGCCACTGGGTGAGGGCGATGCCGTGGCCGTCCGGGTCGCGGAACGCCGCCGCCCACACCTCCAGCTTCGTGCCCCGGTTGACCACCCGGGGGGCGTACGTGAACCGGACGCCGGACCCGCGCAGCCGCTCGTACGCGGAGTCGATGTCGTCCACCTCGAGGTTGACGTGCACCAGGCGGCGGCTGATCGGCGCCGCCTCGGTCACCTCCCGCAGCACCAGCCGGGTCGTCCCGGAGGCGAGGACGGCGTTGCCGGAGCCCCGGTCGACCTCGGTGAAGCCCAGGTCCCGGTAGAAGGCCAGCGAGCGCGGCAGGTCGGTGACCAGCAGCGTCAGGCCCACCCCGGCGATCGGCGCGCCGAGGCCGTCCTCGTCCTCCGCGACCCCGGCGGCCCCGTCGTCGGCGCCGGTGGTCGCCTCGGGGCCGAAGATCGCCTCGTCCAGCTCCTCCGGGCTGATCCGCTCCTCGCGCGCCCGGTCCCGGGGCAGGATCGGGTCGTCCAGGGGCAGGTCGAGCGGGTCGAGCGGCTCCGCCGGCGCGGGCGGGTCGGTGCGCCCGCCGGCCGGGGCCGGCGGGTCGAACCGCTCCTCGGCCGGCGGGCGGGGCGTCGGGGTGGCCCGGCGTGGCAGGGTGCCGGTCGTGGACTGCTCGACGAGGGTGCCCTCCAGCACGACCGGCCCGCCGGGGCGCTGGTGCACCACGACGGGCTCGCGCTCCTCCGGGCGCCTGACGGGCTCCCCGCCGAGCGGATCGCCGAGTGGATCGCCCAGCGGGTCGACCAGCGGCTCGCGGAAGTCGTCCCGGAAGTCGTCGTCCGGCGCACGGTCGGCCCACGGCGGCGCCTCCTGCTGGAGCAGCACGTCGTCCAGTGGATCCGGGCCCGCGTACTCCGGTGGGAGGTCGGCGGCGACGGCGGCGGCGGACTCGGCGTGGGTGGGCACCTCGTCCCAGAGCACCCGGACGTGCCGCTGGTCGTCCAGGGCCACGCGGATCGGCAGCGTCTGCCCCAGCGACGGCCACTTCGCCACCGGCACCCGCGGCTCGATGATCTTCTTGGACCGGGGCGGCAGCCCCGGCGCGTCGATCACCAGTTGCAGCTCGCAGCGGCCGAAGGCGTACTGGGTGGGCGGCTCGGAGGCGCTGTGCACGTGGCCCACGCCGACCACCCAGGTGCGCCCGCCGCCGCGCACGGTGGCCAGCGCGATGGCCAGCACCAGCAGGGCGACCCCGAGCGCCACGATCGCCCAGCTGGTCATGCCCAGCCCGAAGAGGATCACGAAGGTGGCCACGGTGCCGAGCACCGCGGCGATCAGCTTGCGTACCGGCGCGATGGGCCGGTTCCCGCCATTCGCCACTGTGGACCTCCCGGGGGTCAAGGGCCAGGCTAGGCCGGATCGGCCGCCGGGGGAAAGACCGGCCGCCGCGCCGGCGCCGGGACCGGGTCGCTAGGCTGACCGTACCCAGCCCGACCGCCTTCCGCGCACAGGAGGAACCCAGCGTGTCCAGCAGCAGCCCCGATGAGCGCACCCTCGTACTGATCAAGCCCGACGCGGTCCGCCGCGGGCTGGTCGGCGAGGTGATCTCCCGCTTTGAGCGCAAGGGGTTGCGGATCGACGCGATGGTGTCCCGGACCATGGACGCCGCGCTGGCCGACGAGCACTACGCCGAGCACGTGGACAAGGCGTTCTACCCGCCGCTGAAGGACTTCATGACCGGCGGCCCGCTGGTGGCGCTGGTGCTCTCCGGCGACCAGGTCATCGACGTGGTGCGGGGGCTGGTCGGGTCGACCGACGGGCGCACGGCGGCGGCCGGCACGATCCGCGGCGACCTCTCGCTGTCCAACCGCGAGAACCTGGTGCACGCCTCCGACTCGCCGGACAGCGCGAAGCGCGAGATCGCGCTCTGGTTCCCCGAGCTGGGCTGACGGCCGACCGACGCCGCGAGCAGCGGTCGTGCCGGACCGTCCGGTCAGGGCGTCCGCCGCAACGTGTCCAGGCCGTCGACCGGCACGACCGTCCGGTCAGGCCGTCCACGGCAGCTTGTCGGGGTTGCCGACCACGTAGAACCCGGTGATCCGGCCGCCGGCCGCGCCCAGGGTCAGCGCGTACCTGCCGCCGTCGGATCGGATGATCAGGGCGGCCGGCTGGCCGTTGATTTCCAGCCGGCGCGCGGTGAAGTGGCGGCCCGGGCCGTACAGGCCGGCGAAGAAGCGGGCGACCCGGTCCGCGCCGGTGACGGGGTTGCGCGCCGCCTTGACCCGGCCGCCGCCGTCGGTCCAGGCGGTGGCGTCCCTCGCCACCAGCCCGGTCAGCGTGGCCAGGTCACCGTCGCGGGCGGCGGCGAGGAATGCGTCCAGCAGCCGTTCCTGCTCGGCCCGGCCGGCGGTGAACCGCCGCCGTTCCTGCCCGATCCGGGCCACCGCCCGGTGGTGCAGCTGCCGGCAGTCCGCCACCGACCGGTCCAGGATCTCCGCGATCTCGGCGTACGGCAGGTCGAAGGCGGTGTGCAGCACGTAGACCGCGCGCTCCGGCGGGGTGAGGCGTTCCAGCAGGTGCAGCAGGGCGGTGGAGAGCGAGTCGCGCAGCTCGACGGAGTCCAGCGGCCCGAACGGTGACGGCGCGGTCGGCACCGGCTCGGGCAGCCACGGCCCGACGTACGTCTCCCGGGCGGCCCGGCGGGCGCGCAGCCGGTCCAGCGCCAGGTGGGTGACCACCCGGGACAGGTAGCGGCGCGGCTCGGCGACCGCCGCCCGGTCCGCCCCCAGCCAGCGCAGGTACGCCTCCTGGAGCACGTCCTCCGCGTCGTGCCGGCTGCCGAGCAGGCGATACGCCAGGCCGAGCAGCATCGGCCGGTGCGCCTCGAGCGCACCGGCCGCCTGCGTCGCGTCGGTGACCGTCACACGTCCGTCGGGAGTTCGGTCCGGCAGGTCACGGCGATGCGGTTCCACACGTTGATTGTCGCGATGGCCATCAGCAGGTCGACCAACTCCTTCTCGGGCCACACCTTCGCCGCCGCGTCCCAGACCTCGTCGGGCACCCCGTGCTCGCCGAGGCGGGTCACCGCGTCGGTGAGCGCCAGCGCGGCCCGCTCCCGCTCGTCGAAGAAGGGCGCCTCCCGCCAGGTGGAGACGGCGAAGAGCCGCCGGCTCGACTCGCCCTCGGCGAGCGCGTCCCGGCTGTGCATGTCGACGCAGAACGCGCAGCCGTTCAGCATCGACGCCCGGAGCTTCACCAGGTGGAGCACGGTGTGGTCGACGTTGGCCCGGACGTACTTCTCCAGCCCCAGTACGGCGTGGTACGCCTCCGGAGCCACCTCGGCCGCGTTGATCCGCTGCATGACAACCTCCCTGATCCGTGGTGGTGACACCGACACGACGACGCGACCGGGGCTCGGCGTGACGGTCCGGGCCTGTGACGCCGGTCATGGCGGCCGGGCCACCCCGGGCCACCCGGACCACCCGGACCACCGGAGTTCCGGCCCCGGTCACCCGGCACGCCGCCGCCGGTCATCTCCGCCCGGTAGACCCACGGGGGCAGTCCCCGATCCGGGAGGAACGATGACCGAACTTGACCGACGTACGTTGCTGCGCGCCGGCCTGATCGCAGGTGCCGGTGTCGCGGGCGGCGCCCTGCTCGGCGCGCCCGCCGCGCCCGCCGCACCGGCCTGGCGGCCGACCGGCCGACCGGTGCTCACCCACGGCGTGCAGAGCGGTGACGTGACCGCGGACTCGGCGCTGGTCTGGACCCGCGCCGACCGCCCCGGTCGGATGCTGGTGGAGGTGAGCCGCCGGCCGGACTTCCGTGGTGCCCGGCGGGTACGCGGACCGGTGCTCGACCCGACCGGCGACCTCACCGGCAAGGTGCGCCTGCGCGGGTTGCCCGGTGGCGAGCGGCTGCACTACCGGGTCCGGGTGGAGAGCCTGGACCGGCCGGGGCTGGCCAGCGAACCGGTGACCGGCGCGCTGACCACCGCACCCGGCCGGCACGACCGCCGGGACGTCCGGTTCGTCTGGACCGGTGACATCGCCGGGCAGGGCTGGGGAATCGCCCCGGACTTCGGCGGCATGTCGATCTTCCGGGCCATGCGGGCAACCCGGCCCGACTTCTTCCTGTGCAGCGGCGACACCGTCTACGCCGACGGCCCGCTCGCCGAGACGGTGACCCTGCCCGACGGGCGGGTCTGGCGCAACCTGGTCACCCCGGAGAAGAGCAAGGTCGCCGAGACGCTGGCCGAGTACCGGGGGCAGTTCGCGTACAACCTGCTCGACGAGCACCTGCGCGCGTTCGTCGCGGAGGTGCCGCAGATCAACCAGTGGGACGACCACGAGGTGACCAACAACTGGTACCCGGGGGAGATCCTGACCGACGCGCGGTACACCGAGCGCCGCGTCGACGTGCTCGCCGCCCGGGCCCGGCAGGCGTTCGACGAGTGGCTGCCGGCGCCGGTCGACGGGCCGCGGTACCGGCGGATGTCGTACGGGTCGCGGCTGGACGTCTTCGTGCTGGACATGCGGACCTGGAAGGACCCCAACGACGGCAACACCTACGCCGACCCGGCGCGTGGCCTGCTCGGCCGGGAACAGCGGGAGTGGTTGATCCGGGAACTGACCCGGTCCCGGGCCACCTGGAAGGTGATCGCCGCCGACCTGCCGATCGGGCTGGTGGTGCCGGACGGCGCCAGCGCCCAGGAGGGCGTCGCGCAGGGTGACCCGGGCGCGCCGGCCGGGCGGGAACTGGAGTTCGCGCAGGTGCTCGGCGCGGCGCACCGGGCCGGGGTGACCGGGATCGTCTTCCTCACCGCCGACGTGCACTACACCGCCGCGCACCACTACGACCCGGCCCGGGCGTCGGTCGCCGAGTTCACCCCGTTCTGGGAGTTCGTCTCGGGGCCGGCGCACGCCGGCGCGTTCGGCCCGAACGCCCTGGACGGCACGTTCGGCCCGAAGGCGGTCTTCGTCAACGCCCCGCCGCGGGCCAACACCTCCCCGGCCGAGGGCTTCCAGCACTTCGGCGAGGTCGCCGTCGACGGCGCGTCCGGCGCCTTCACCGTCCACCTGCGCGACCGCGACGGGGTCTCCCTCTGGACGACCACCCTGCCCGCCCCGACCCGCTGACCTCGCCGTCCGTCGGTCGACCATGAGGCGGTCGCCACCCGCCGGGGTGCCGCGACAGCCTCATGGTCGACGCGGGTGGGACCAGAGGGTGTCGAGGGAGGCCCGGCGGCGGCTCTCGGCCTCGAAGACCCTCAGCAGCACGGCGGCGAGCGGCGGCAGCGCGGCGGCGCCACGAGCGGCCGCCGTTACTCGGCGGCGATCCCGGCCGGCGGTCGGGTAACCTTGACGGCCGTAAGGCGATGACCCGGCCATCACCGGCGAGCCTCCGGAAGAACAGCCGGGTGACCGGCCCAGTAGAACCGGACGGGTCCGGCCCGTCACAGCCGGCCAACGAGCGGGCGGTCGATCCTGACCGCCAAGCGGGGTGGTACCGCGGGCCACCCGGGGCGCCGGCACGGCGTACCGGATCGGCTCGTCCTCGCAGACCCACATGACCGTGAGCTGCGCGAGGAGAGCGACCCCTGATGGCCTATCCGTTGCACGACCCGACCGCCGCCGTCCCGGCGAGCCCGGACCTGCCCGCGGTCGAACGCCGGGTCCTGGAGCACTGGACGGCCGACAAGACCTTCGAGGCCAGCGTCGAGGCCCGTCCCGCCGGCACGGACGGCAAGAACGAGTACGTCTTCTACGACGGCCCGCCGTTCGCCAACGGCCTGCCGCACTACGGCCACCTCTTCACCGGCTACGTCAAGGACGTGGTGCCGCGCTACCAGACGATGCGCGGGCGCCGGGTGGAGCGGCGGTTCGGCTGGGACTGCCACGGCCTGCCCGCCGAGGTGGTCGCCGAGAAGCAGCTCGGCATCACCAGCAAGGCGGAGATCCTCGACCTGGGCGTGGCCCGGTTCAACGAGGCGTGCCGCACCTCGGTGCTGGAGTTCACCCAGGACTGGGAGCGCTACGTCACGCGGCAGGCCCGCTGGGTCGACTTCGCCAACGACTACAAGACCCTCGACCTGGACTACATGGAAAGCGTCATGTGGGCCTTCAAGACCCTGCACGACAAGGGTCTGGTCTACGAGGGCTTCCGGGTGCTGGCGTACTGCTGGCGCTGCGAGACGCCGCTGTCGAACACCGAGACCCGGATGGACGACGTCTACCGGGATCGGCACGACCCGACGCTGTCGGTGTGGTTCGAGTTGACCCCCGACGAGAGCGCGCCGGAGCTGGTGCGCGGGCCGGTGCGGCTCGGCGTCTGGACCACCACGCCGTGGACCCTGCCGTCCAACCTCGCGCTCGCCGTCGGCCCCGACATCGAGTACGCGGTCCTGGAGCGCGACGGCGCGCGGTACGTCGTCGGGGCGGCCCGGCTGGCCGCGTACGCCAAGGAACTGGAGGGGTACGCGCAGGTCGGCACCGTCTCCGGCCGCGACCTCGTCGGCCGCCGCTACACCCCGCTGTTCGACTTCCTCGTCGAGCAGGCGGGCCCGAACGCCTACCAGGTGCTCGGCGCGGAGTTCGTCACCACCGAGGACGGCACCGGGATCGTCCACCTGGCCCCGGCCTTCGGCGAGGACGACCAGAACACCTGCAATGCCGCCGGCATCCCGACCATCGTCACGGTGGACGACCACACCCGGTTCACCGCGCTGGTCCCGCCGTACCAGGGCGAGCAGGTCTTCGACGTCAACAAGCCGGTGATCCGGGAGCTGAAGGAGCGGGGGGTGGTGCTCAAGCAGGACACCTACACCCACTCCTACCCGCACTGCTGGCGCTGCGAGACCCCGCTGGTCTACAAGGCGGTGTCGTCGTGGTTCGTCGCGGTGACGCGGTTCAAGGACCGGATGGTCGAGCTGAACCAGCAGATCAACTGGACCCCGGGGCACATCAAGGACGGCTCGTTCGGCAAGTGGCTGGCGAACGCCCGCGACTGGTCGATCAGCCGGAACCGGTTCTGGGGTTCGCCGATCCCGGTGTGGAAGTCCGACGACCCGAACCACCCGCGCCTGGACGTCTACGGCTCGCTGGAGGAGATCGAGCGGGACTTCGGCGTACGCCTGACCGACCTGCACCGGCCGGCGGTGGACGAGCTGGTCCGCCCCAACCCGGACGACCCGACGGGGAAGTCCATGATGCGCCGGGTGCCGGAGGTGCTGGACTGCTGGTTCGAGTCCGGCTCGATGCCGTTCGCCCAGGTGCACTACCCGTTCGAGAACCGCGACTGGTTCGAGCACCACTACCCGGGCGACTTCATCGTCGAGTACATGCCGCAGACCCGTGGCTGGTTCTACACGATGCACGTGCTGGCCACCGCGTTGTTCGACCGGCCGGCGTTCCGCAACTGCGTCAGCCACGGCATCCTGCTCGGCTCGGACGGGCGCAAGATGTCCAAGAGCCTGCGCAACTACCCGGACGTCTACCACGTGTTCGACGCGTACGGCTCGGACGCGATGCGCTGGATGCTGATGTCCTCGCCGGTGGTGCGCGGCGGTGACGCCCTCGTCACCGAGTCGGCCATCCGCGACGCGGTACGCCAGGTGCTGCTGCCGCTGTGGAACGTCTGGTACTTCTTCTCGCTCTACGCCAACGCCGACGGCTACACCGCGAAGCGGCGGGTGGACTCCACCCACCTGCTCGACCGGTACGTGCTGGCGAAGACGAACGAGCTGGTGTCGACCGTCGGCGCGCAGATGGACGCGTACGACATCTCCGGCGCCTGCGCCACCGTGCGGTCCTACCTGGACGCGCTGACCAACTGGTACGTCCGGCGCTCCCGGGACCGGTTCTGGTCCGGCGACGCGGACGCGTTCGACACGCTCTGGACGGTGCTGGAGACGCTGTGCCGGGTGGTGGCGCCGTTGGCGCCGCTGACCGCCGAGGAAGTCTGGCGCGGGCTGACCGGCGAGCGGTCGGTGCACCTGGCCGACTGGCCGGACGCGGCGCAGTTCCCGGCCGACCACGAGCTGGTCGCCGCGATGGACGCCACCCGGGCGGTCGCCTCGGCGGCGCTGTCGCTGCGCAAGGCCAAGGGGCTGCGGGTGCGGCTGCCGCTGTCGAAGCTGACCGTCGCCTCCCCGGCGGCGGAGCAGCTGCGGCCCTTCGCCGACCTGGTCGCCGACGAGGTCAACGTGAAGGCGGTGGAGTTCACCGGCGAGGTGTCCGCGTACTGCCAGCAGGTGCTGACGGTGGTGCCGCGCGCGCTCGGCCCCCGGGTCGGCAAGCAGGTCCAGCAGGTCATCAAGGCGGTCAAGGCGGGCGAGTGGGAGCTGGTCGACGGCGCCCCGGTGGCCGCCGGCGTCACCCTCGCCGAGGGCGAGTACGAGCTGCGCCTGGTCGCCGCCGACGCCGAGCACTCCGCGCCGCTGCCCGGCGGCGAGGGCGTGGTCGTGCTGGACACGGAGGTCACCCCCGAGCTGGCCGCCGAGGGGCTGGCGCGGGACGTCGTCCGGGTGGTGCAGCAGGCCCGCCGGGACGCCGACCTGGACGTCTCCGACCGGATCGCGCTGCTGCTGTCGGCTTCCGAGGAGGTGCGCGCGGCGGTGGCCGGGTACACCGACTTCGTCGCCCGGGAGGTGCTGGCCGACACCGTCGACTTCGCCGACGGGGTGGCGGGCTTCACCGGCGAGGTCGGCGAGGGCGACCGGGTGACGGTCGCCGTCCGGCGGGTATGAGGCATTGAGACGGTGGCGGTCCGGCGTGCTCCGCCGGGCTGCCACCACCGGCCCCGCCCGCGCCCGACAGGCCCGCTCACCAGCCGGTCGGCCCCGCCACCCCCGCGGGGCCACGCGGACCCGTCCGCTACCGTGACACCGCCTGCCCGCACACGATCCGCCGGAGGACCAGTGCCCCTGCTCTACACCATCGGCAAGCTCACCGTGGCGCCCGCGCTCCGGTTGGCCTTCCGTCCGACCGTGGAGGGGTTGGAGCACATCCCGGAGACCGGTGGTGCGATCTTCGCGGGCAACCACCTCTCCGTCGCCGACGAGCTCTTCCTCGGCACGGTCGTGCCCCGGCACCTGGCGTTCTGGGCCAAGTCGGAGTACTTCAAGGGCACCGGCCCGAAGGGCGCCTTCTCCAAGTTCGTGCTCACCGGCCTGGGGGCCATCCCGGTCGAGCGGGCCGGCGGCCGGGCGGCGCTGGCCGCGTTCGACGCCGCCATCCCGGTGCTCAAGGCCGGCGACCTGGTCGCCGTCTATCCCGAGGGGACCCGTTCGCCGGACGGCCGGCTCTACCGGGGGCGCACCGGCGCGGCCCGGCTGGCGGTGGCGGCCGGCGTGCCGGTCATCCCGGTCGGCATGATCGGCACCGACAAGGCCCAGCCCATCGGCACCCGGGTGCCCCGTCCCGGTCGCGCCAAGATCACCGTACGGTTCGGCAAGCCGCTGGACTTCACCGGCCGGCCGGACGACCGCACGTCGCTGCGGGAGATCACCGACGAGATCATGACCGAGATCCAGAAGCTCACCGGCCAGGAGTACGTCGCCCGCTACGCCCCGCCGCGCGCGCACTCCACCGCCCCCGGCGACAGCCCGGCCTGAGCCCGGTCACGGGAGACAGCCAGGGCTGAGCCCGGGGCTCAGCCCTGGTCGGCGGTGACGATCTGCTCCCGCAGGGTGCCGAGCAGGGCGGCGCTGTCGTCGACGGAGAGCCGGGTGAAGACCGCGGTGGTGATGCTGCCGTGGTCGACCGAGGTGCAGACCACCACGTCGTCGCCGTCGGCGCGGCCCACCGCGCAGCGCTCGTGCCGGCCGCGTACGCCGGTGTCGACCACCTGGGCCTCGCCGAGGGAGTACTGCTCGGTGAGCCGGGTGATCTCGTCCTGCGCGTCGGACTCCGGGGTGAATCGGAAGCCGGTGCCGCCGAAGACCGTCACCCGCTTGCCGTTGGGCGTGGCGTAGACGCCGGCGAAGGTCTCCTCGGCCAGCCAGTGCGCCTTGCGTACCTCCGCCTCCAGTTGCCTGGCGGTCTCCTTGCTGCCGTTGTCGTCGCGTAGCCGCAGGTCGGCCACCTCGGCCGGGAGGGTGGCCCTGGCCGGGTACTGCGTCGCCACCGGCACCCCGTAGTAGGCCGGGCAGCCGCAGCAGCAGGCCAGCGTGAGCAGCAGCACCCACGGCCAGCGGCGACGCTTGCGGACGGCGACCGGGACGTACCCCTTGGGGGCCTGGAAGCCGGGCGGCGGCGCGGCCGGCGGCGTCTTCGTCCGCCGTTGCCTCGGCGGCGCGGGCGGCGGGGGTGGGGGCGCCGTCCGCTGCACCGGCACGGGCGTCCGGGAGACCGGCGGGGGCGACACCGGGTACGCGACCGGCGGTGAAACCGGGTAGGCGACCGGCGGCGCGGCGGGACGCCGCGGAGGTGGCGGCGCGGGGGAGTGGGCAGGCGGCGCCGGCGGCGCGGGGTGCGGCCGGGCCGGGTACGGCAGCGTCGGGGGCAGCGGCGGCAGTTCGGCCGGCGGCAGCTCCCACCCGCCGGTGTCCGCGCCCGCCCACGGGTCCACCGGGGTGCGGTGCTCCGGCGGCTCCGCCGGGATCGACGGCACCGGCGTGGGCTCGGCCGACTCGCCCCAGGCCCGCTTGCGCGGCGGCGGGGGAGGAACCGGTGCGGAGCCGCTCCACCGGGGCGCGGGCGCCTCGGCCGGCCGCTCGTCGGCGGGGAGCATGCGCGTGCCCTGCGGTCCGACCGCCGGTTTGTCCGGGGCGGGCTGGTCGGCGGGGAGCATGCGCGTGCCCTGCGGTCCGACGGGGGCCTTCGGCCCGGCGGCGTCGGACTCCTCCGGCCCGCTCCCGGTGTCCTCCGGCCCGGTGGCCGGGCCCGGCCATGCGGTGTCCTCGGGCCCGGCGGCTGAGCCCTGCTGGGCGGCGGCATCCTGCTGGGCCGTGGCGCCCTGCGCAGCGGCAGCGTCCGACGGGGCGGCGGCACGCGACGGCGCGGTGGCATCGGTGTCGGCGATCTCGGCGCGGTCGGTCGGGGTCGCCTCGGGCCCGTCCGTGGGCACCTCTCGGGTGCCCTCCAGGCCCGTGCGGCCGGCGGGAACGGGCGCTACGGGGGAGGACGTGGGCTCCTCGGTGACCGCCGGATCCCGACCCTGGTCCGGGGTGCTCCCGTCGGCCGGCCGGTCCGGTCCCGGCTGCGGCTGCGGCATCGCGGCAATCTCCTCTCGCGCCGGTCCGAGGTTAGTACCGACGCGCCAGGGCGGCGATCCCGGCCACCGTCCCACCGCCGGCCCCCCGGGGGGCGGGGCCGGGTGGTCGCCCCGGCGTGGAGCAGCGGCGACCGGCCGGCCGGCGTGGCCGCGGCGTCCGCGCGGCCACCGCCGACGGGGCGCGTACCCTTGGGCATCATGAGCGTCCCGTCCACCACGCCGCGTCCCGTCGCGGCCAATTCCGTCTGGCCCCGGCTGGAGCCGCTGCTGCCCCAGGTGACCAAGCCCATCCAGTACGTCGGTGGCGAGCTGGGTGCGGTGGTCAAGGACTGGGACACCGCGGCCGTGCGCTGGGCGCTGATGTATCCCGACGCCTACGAGGTCGGTCTGCCCAACCAGGGCGTGCAGATCCTCTACGAGGTGCTCAACGAGCTGCCTGACGTGCTCGCCGAGCGGACGTACGCGGTCTGGCCGGACCTGGAGAAGCTGATGCGCGCCCACGGCGTGCCGCAGTTCACGGTCGACGCGCACCGCTCGGTGCGCGACTTCGACGTGTTCGGCATCTCCTTCTCCACCGAGCTGGGCTACACCAACCTCCTCAGCGCGATCGACCTGGCCGGCATCCCCATGCTCGCCGTCGACCGCACCGAAGCCGACCCGGTGATCGTGGCCGGCGGTCACGCGGCGTTCAACCCGGAGCCCATCGCCGACTTCGTCGACGCCGCCGTGCTCGGCGACGGCGAGGAGGCCGTCCTGGAGATCACCGCGATCGTCCGGGAGTGGAAGGCGGAGGGCTCCCCGGGCGGGCGCGACGAACTGCTGCTGCGCCTGGCCCGCACCGAGAGCGTCTACGTGCCGCGCTTCTACGACGTGGACTACCTGCCCGACGGCCGGATCCAGCGGGTCGTGCCGAACCGGGCGGACGTGCCGTTCCGGGTGCACAAGCGCACGACCATGGACCTGGACGCCTGGCCTTACCCGAAGAAGCCCCTGGTGCCGCTCGCCGAGACGGTGCACGAGCGGTACGCGGTGGAGATCTTCCGGGGCTGCACCCGGGGCTGCCGGTTCTGCCAGGCCGGCATGATCACCCGGCCGGTGCGCGAGCGCTCCATCACCACGGTGGGGCAGATGGTGCAGCAGGGGCTGGAGTTCTCCGGCTTCCACGAGGTGGGCCTGCTGTCGCTGTCGTCCGCCGACCACTCCGAGATCGGCGACATGTGCTCGGGCCTCGCCCAGCAGTACGAGGGCACCAACGTCTCGCTCTCGCTGCCGTCGACCAGGGTCGACGCGTTCAACATCGACCTCGCGCAGGAGCTGTCCCGCAACGGGCGGCGCACCGGCCTGACCTTCGCGCCGGAGGGCGGGTCGGAGCGGATCCGCAAGGTCATCAACAAGATGGTGTCGAAGGAAGACCTGATCCGCACCGTCGTCACCGCGTACACGAACGGCTGGCGGCAGGTGAAGCTCTACTTCATGTGCGGCCTGCCCACGGAGACCGACGAGGACGTCCTCGAGATCGCGGACATGGCGCACGAGGTGATCAGGGCGGGTCGGGCGGCCACCGGGTCCAAGGACATCCGCTGCACCGTCTCCATCGGCGGTTTCGTGCCGAAGCCGCACACCCCGTTCCAGTGGGCGTCCATGGAGCGGCCGGAGGTCATCGACGGCCGGCTCAAGCTGCTCAAGCAGGCGATCAACTCGGACCGCTCGCTGGGCCGGGCGATCGGCTTCCGCTACCACGACGGCGAGCCCTCGTTGATCGAGGGCCTGCTCAGCCGGGGCGACCGCCGGGTCGGCGCGGTGATCCGCAAGGTCTGGGAGAACGGCGGCCGGTTCGACGGCTGGAGCGAGCACTTCTCCTACCAGCGCTGGGTGGAGGCCGCGGCCGAGGTGCTGCCGCAGTTCGGGGTGGACCTCGACTGGTACACCACCCGCGAGCGTGACGAGTTGGAGGTCCTGCCCTGGGACCACCTGGACTCGGGCCTGGACAAGGACTGGCTCTGGCAGGACTGGCAGGATTCGCTCAGCGAGTACGAGCAGGACGACTGCCGGTGGACCCCGTGTTTCGACTGCGGCGTCTGCCCCGCCATGGACACCGAGATCCAGATCGGCCCGACCGGGAAGAAACTCCTCCCGCTCACCCCGATCAACGGCCTGAAGCTCCCCACCGGCGCCCAGCAGTAGCCCGCCGCGGCGGGTGGCGCCCTCGTGCCGCCCGCCGCGCACCGGGTTGATCATGCGGCTGTCGTCAGCGGCATGCGCGTTGTCGCGCGGGTGCCTTCACGATCAGCCGGTCTCTGACATCGAGGAGCACGACGATCAGTAGGAAACCACAGCCAGAGGGCGGCCAGGCCCCGGTCGTCCAGCGCGTCCGGATCCGGTACGCCAAGCGCGGTCCGCTGCGCTTCACGTCGCACCGGGACTTCGCCCGGGCGTTCGAGCGGGCGCTGCGCCGGGCCGGCGTGCCGATCGCCTTCTCCCAGGGCTTCACCCCGCACCCCAAGATCTCGTACGCCAGCGCGGCCCCCACCGGCGTCGCGAGCGAGGCGGAATACCTGGAGATCGGCCTCCGCGAGCCGGTCGACCCGCAGGAGCTGCGCGCCGCGCTGGACGCCGCGCTCTCGCCGGGGCTCGACGTGCTCGACGCCGTCGTGGCCGGCGGCGGGAGTCTTGCCGACCGGATCGAGGCGTCGCACTGGCGGATCGAGCTGCCCGAGGTCGACCCCGCCGTCCTGGAACGGGCGGTTTCCGCCTTCACGGCCGCAGACGAGGTGCTCGTCGAGCGGATGACCAAACAGGGTCGGCGCACCTTCGACGCCCGATCGGCGGTGATTCGGATCGATGTCGCGGCGTCGACGGAGACGCCTTCCGGGGTCCCGGCCGTACCGTGTGCGATACTCGAACTGGTCGTGCGGCAGGTCACCCCCGCCGTGCGGCCCGATGACGTCCTTTCCGGCCTCCGCGTGGTGGCCGACCTGGAGCCGCCGGTCTCCCCGAGGGTGATCCGGCTGGCACAGGGCACGCTGACCGCGCAGGATGCGATCGCGGATCCGTTGGACGCGGACCGCGACGGGGCAACCATCGGTGAACGCTGACCGACGGTCGGCGTTCAGGCAGGCAGACTTCGGCGGTCGCGCACCCTGCGCGCCCGGCGGAAACACTTTTGCGGCAACCCTGCGTGGCAGCGCTCACCCGCGCCCGGGGCAGCCAGAACTGGAGAACGTCCATGCTCGAGAACGAGCCCGAGGGCGGCGAACGGACCGGTTCACAGCCGGCCGACGAGACCGCTGACAACAGCACCACCGAGAACGCCACCGGCGCCGGCAGCGCCACCGAGGCGGGGAGCACCGCCGGGGCGGAGAACGCCGCCGTCGGCATGGCGGACGCCGGAGCCACCGAGGCGGGACAGGCCCCGGTCGCGCCCGCCCGACGCCGTACCACCCGGCGCCGCGCCGCGCCCCTGAACCAGCCCGAGCAGACCGACGTGCCGGTGGAGGCGTCGACCGAGGCCGTGCCGGGCAGCGCCGAGGCGCCCCAGGCCGAGGTGTTCGCCCCGGTCTCCGGCGACCTCGACGCCGCCCCGAAGGCGACGCGCCGCCGCCGCAAGGCCACCACCGCCAAGGCCGCCGGGGAGTCCGCGGCGCCGGCCGAGCAGCCCACGTCGCAGGCCGCCGGGGAGCCTGCGGTCCCGGTGGAGGAGGCCCCCGCCGAGGCGGCGAAGCCGGTCAAGGCCACCCGTGCCCGCCGGAAGAAGGCCGCCCCCGCGGCGGCCGAGCCGGCCGCGGAGACCCCGGCCGGCACCGCCGAGCCGGCCGCCGGTGACGAGGCCGCCCAGGCCGCGCCCGGCGGGGCCGAGCAGCCCGCCGGGGCCGAGCCGCAGGCCGGCACCGAGTTCGGCGCCGCCGCCCCGCCCGCCGGCGGCGCGGAGACCCGCGCCGGCGAGGTGTCGCCGGGCGCCGCGCCCGCAGCGGAACCGGCCGCCGAGGAGGAGCCCCCCGCCGAGCCGGAGCCGCGCACCCGCCGCCGGCGGGCCGCGCTCTCCGCGCCCACCGTGCTCTTCATGGCCCCGCAGCCGGAGGAGATCCCGCTGGCCCGGGTCGTCACGCCCGCCCCGGCCGCCGTGGAGCCCGCCGCCGAGGAGGAGCCGGCCGAGCCGACCCGCCGCCGCCGGCGTGGCCGCCGCGACGTCGAGGTGGCCGAGGCCGTCGAGGCCGAGGAGGAGCCGACCGAGGAGGCCGCCGAGGACGAGGAAGAGGACGAGGACGCCGCCGCCCGCCGTCGCCGCCGCCGGGGCCGCCGGGGCCGCGGCCGGGGCAAGGGCGGCGCGGAGGACATCGAGGACGAGGAGGCCGAGGAGGCCGCGCAGGCCGAGGCGGAAGAGGCCGAAGGTGAGGAGGACGAGGAGGCCGAGGGCGGCGACGCGCTGACCCGCCGTCGCCGGCGGCGCCGTCGCCGGGGCGCCGGCGACGTCGAGCCCGGTGCCGACGACGGCGTGCCGACCGTCGTCAAGATCCGCGAGCCGCGCAAGACCGTCGACGAGGTGCAGGGCGTCTCCGGCTCGACCCGCCTGGAGGCCAAGCGCCAGCGCCGCCGCGACGGCCGTGAGCAGCGCCGGACCCGGCCGCCGATTCTCAGCGAGTCGGAGTTCCTGGCCCGCCGGGAGGCCGTCGACCGGGTGATGGCGGTACGCCAGCGCGGCGACCGGACCCAGATCGCCGTCCTCGAGGACGGGGTGCTGGTCGAGCACTACGTCACCCGCAACTCCTCCGGCACCATGGCCGGCAACGTCTACCTCGGCAAGGTGCAGAACGTCCTGCCCAGCATGGAGGCGGCCTTCGTCGACATCGGGCGCGGCCGCAACGCCGTGCTGTACGCCGGCGAGGTGAACTGGGACACCACCGGCCTGGAGGGCCGGGCCCGCTCGATCGAGCAGGCGCTCCGCTCCGGCGACTCGGTGCTCGTGCAGGTCACCAAGGACCCGATCGGCCACAAGGGCGCGCGGCTGACCAGCCACATCGCGCTCTCCGGCCGGCACCTGGTCTACGTGCCCAACGGCAACGCCTCCGGCATCAGCCGGAAGCTGCCCGACACCGAGCGCAAGCGGCTGCGGGACGTGCTGAAGAAGCTGGTGCCGGACGGCGCGGGCGTGATCGTCCGGACCGCCGCCGAGGGCGCCAGCGAGGACGAGCTGGCCCGCGACGTCAAGCGGTTGCAGGCGCAGTGGGAGGACATCCAGGCCAAGGCGGCCGAGGGCGGCGCCCCGGTGCTGCTCTACGAGGAGCCCGACCTGGTCATCCGGGTCGTCCGGGACCTGTTCAACGAGGACTTCCGCGAGCTGGTGATCGAGGGCGACGAGTCGTACGACGTGGTCGAGTCGTACCTGTCGCACGTCTCGCCGGACCTGGTCGCCCGGCTGCGCCGGCACGTCGGCACCACGGACGTCTTCGCCACGTACCGGATCGACGAGCAGATCCTCAAGGGCCTGGACCGGAAGGTCTTCCTCCCGTCCGGCGGCCACCTGGTGATCGACCGCACCGAGGCGATGACCGTGGTCGACGTCAACACCGGCAAGTACACCGGCGCGGGCGGCAACCTGGAGGAGACGGTCACCCGGAACAACCTCGAGGCCGCCGAGGAGATCGTCCGCCAGCTCCGGCTGCGCGACATCGGTGGCATCGTGGTGATCGACTTCATCGACATGGTGCTGGAGTCGAACCGCGAGCTGGTGCTGCGCCGACTGACCGAGTGCCTGGGGCGGGACCGCACCAAGCACCAGGTCACCGAGATCACCTCGCTCGGCCTGGTGCAGATGACCCGTAAGCGGATCGGCGCGGGCCTGCTGGAGGCGTTCAGCGAGACCTGCGAGTGCTGCAAGGGCCGGGGCCTGATCATCCACACCGAGCCGGTGCCGGAGAAGCCGCGCTCCGGCGGCGGCGCGGGGGAGAAGGTCAAGGCGGTCGCCTCGGCCGTCGCCGCCCCGGCCACCGAGCAGGGCGGCGGCGCGTCCCGGAAGCGGGCCCGCAAGAGCGCGCCGGTCGAGCGGACCGTGGCCGAGGTCACCGAGCCCGACACCGCGACCAGCCCGGACGCCGACTACCACGACACCATGGGCTACGACCTGTCCCGCTACGAGACGGACACCCCCGCCGCGCCCGTGGTCGCCGACAGCCAGACGGGCGAGTCCGCCCGGCTGGCCGCCCCGGACGACCCGGACGCGCTGGCCGACACCGACGGCGACGAGCCGGAGGGCGGCTCCGGCCGGCGCCGGTCCCGGCGCAGCGGCGCGCGGCGGCGCACCCGGCCGTGACCGGCTGACCAGCCCGGCGTTTGGCAGGGCCCCTTCCCCGGCAATGTCCCGGGGAGGGGGCCTTGTCGTATGGTCGATCCCCGGCCACGATCGGCCACCCCGGTCAGGAGAAGAACGATGCGCCGTCTGCTTGCCGTCACCACGGTCACCGCTGTCCTGCTCACCGGCGCCGGGTGCGCGGCCGAGCGGCCGGAGCCGGCCGCCTCGGGCACCGCGTCGAGCGGGCCCACCGGCGGTCCGGGCGGCGGGGCGACGGGCACCGGGCCGGGTGGCGGGCCGGGGGCCGGCAGCGGGGCGGCGGGCGGCAACGCCCCCGAGGTGTGCGCCGCCGCACAGGCGGCCGGGGACATCGCCGTGCGGACGTACGTCGAGGAACTCGGCAAGATGGTCGCGGCGGTCGGGGCGAACGACGGCGCCGCGGCCGAAACCGCCCGCAAGCGCATCTCCGCGGCGCTGACCGACTGGCGGGCCGCCCTGCGGCGGGAGTCGGGCCGGGCCGAGGACGCCCAGCTCAAGACGCTGCTCGCGGACATGGCGGCCGAGGTCGGCACGCTGGGCACCGACGTCGACGCGATCGACGAGACCGAGCTGGACCGGCTCCGGCAGCGGCTCGACCAGCTCTGCGCCCGCTGACCTGCGGGGCCGGTTTGGGCGTCGGCCCTCCCATGGCGTACGCTAGCCTGCGGCGCACTTTGGTGTGCCGAGTTCCCGCGCGCCCGCGCCGCCGTGCCTCTGCTACCCGGCGAGCCGGCGCGGGAACACCCGCCAGCAGCCTCAACGACAGGGAGTCCGCCTCCGATGTACGCGATCGTCAAGACCGGCGGCAAGCAGTACAAGGTCGCCGAGGGCGACGTGATCGAGGTCGAGAAGCTCGCCGGTGCCCCCGGCGACGCGGTGAAGCTCACCGCGGTGCTCCTCGTCGACGGTGACGACCTGGTGACCGACGCGGCGAAGCTTGCCGAGGTCGCGGTGTCCGGCGAGATCGCCGCGCACACCAAGGGCCCGAAGATCCGGATCCACAAGTTCAAGAACAAGACCGGCTACCACAAGCGCCAGGGTCACCGTCAGCCGCTGACCCAGGTCAAGGTGACCGGCATCTCCAGCGGGAAGTAGGTCGTCCTCAGATGGCTCACAAAAAGGGTGCGTCCAGCTCGCGCAACGGTCGTGACTCCGCGGCCCAGCGGCTCGGCGTGAAGCGCTTCGGTGGTCAGGTCGTCAGCGCGGGTGAGATCCTCATCCGTCAGCGTGGCACCAAGTTCCACCCCGGTGACCTGGTCGGCCGTGGCGGAGACGACACGCTCTTCGCGCTGGCCGCCGGTTCGGTCCAGTTCGGCACCAAGCGCGGTCGCAAGACCGTCAGCATCGTGCCGCAGCAGTAGTTTCTCCGGCGCAGCGGGCCGCGGACCTCGTGTCCCGGCCCGCTTCGCCTTTTCTCGTGCGGGGAGTCGACCTCGCTGGAAGGATTGACGCCCGTGGCGACGTTCGTTGACCGGGTCGTCCTGCACCTGCAGGCCGGCGATGGCGGGCACGGTTGTGTCTCGATCCACCGGGAGAAGTTCAAGCCCTTCGGCGGCCCCGACGGCGGCAACGGCGGGCATGGCGGCAGCGTGTCCCTCGTGGTCGACCCGCAGGTGACGACGCTGCTCGACTTCCACTTCCGCCCGCACGTCAAGGCCGAGAACGGCAAGGGCGGCGCCGGGTCGAACCGGGACGGCGCGAACGGCCACAACCTCGTGCTGAAGGTGCCGAACGGCACCGTCGTGCAGGCCCTCGACGGCACCGTGCTGGCCGACATGGTCGGCGCCGGCACGACCTTCGAGGTCGCCCGGGGCGGGCGCGGCGGCCGGGGCAACGCGTCGCTGGCCAACGCCCGGCGCAAGGCCCCCGGCTTCGCCGAGCTGGGCGAGCCCGGCGAGCAGCTCGACGTGGTGCTGGAGCTCAAGAGCGTCGCCGACGTCGGCCTGGTGGGCTTCCCGTCGGCCGGCAAGTCGTCGCTGATCTCGGTGATCTCCGCCGCCAAGCCGAAGATCGCCGACTACCCGTTCACCACCCTGGTGCCCAACCTGGGCGTGGTCCGGGTGGACAACCACACCTTCACGGTCGCCGACGTGCCGGGCCTGATCCCGGGGGCGGCCACCGGCAAGGGCCTCGGCCTGGAATTCCTCCGGCACATCGAGCGCTGCTCGGTGCTGGTGCACGTCATCGACACCGCCACCCTGGAGCCCGGCCGGGACCCGGTGGCCGACATCGACACCATCGAGGCCGAGCTGACCGAGTACGGCGGCCTGGCCGACCGGCCCCGGCTGGTGGCGCTGAACAAGGTCGACGTGCCGGACGGCCGGGATCTGGCCGAGATCGTCCGCCCCGACCTGGAGGAGCGCGGCTTCCGGGTGTTCGAGGTCTCGGCGGCCACCCGGGAGGGGCTGAAGGAGCTGACGTACGCCATGGCGGAGCTGGTGGAGCAGGCGCGCAGCGCCGCGCCGCCGGCCGAGCCGACCCGGATCGTGATCCGGCCGAGGGCGGTCGACGACGCCGGCTTCACGATCGAGGCCGCGCCGGACGGCGGCTGGCTCGTGCGCGGCGTCCGTCCCGAGCGCTGGGTGCGGCAGACGAACTTCGACAACGACGAGGCGGTGGGCTACCTGGCCGACCGGCTGGCGCGCCTGGGCGTCGAGGAGAAGCTCGGGAAGGCCGGCGCGGAGCCGGGCGACCTCGTCCGGATCGGCGACCGCGAGTTCGACTGGCAGCCGACCCTCTACGCCGGCGCCGACTTCGTCCCGGGCAACCGGGGCACGGACGTCCGGCTGGAGGAGAAGTCGACCCGCGCCTCCGCGGCGGAGCGGCTGGCCGCCCGCAAGGCCCGCCGGCAGCGCCCCGCCGACGAGGTCGAGGCCGGCCCGTCGGACGAGGTCGGCCCGTACGACGGGGTCGAGGAGGGCGACGCCGAATAGCTCGTCGCGCTCCGTGAGCGGGTCGACTGCCGGAAACCTGCCCGAAATCCGCGCCGCCTAGCGTGGCCTGATGCTGATCGAGTCCCGCCCCGCCACGGACCCGGAGATCGACGCCCTGGTCACCGCCCAGCAGCGCGAGCTGCGCGAGGCGGACGGCGGGTTGGACGGCCAGGCGACCGTGACCCACGACGACATCCGCTACCTCGTGGTGGTGGCCGGCGGGCGGGCGATCGCCTGCGGCGGGATCCAGGCGCTCGACGACGGCACCGGCGAGCTGAAGCGGATGTACGTCCGTCCGGCGTACCGGGGGCGGGGCATCGCCCGGCAGTTGCTGGCCGCGCTGGAGGAGTTGGCCTTCCGGCAGGGGCACGCGGTGGTCTGCCTGGAGACCGGCACGTACCTGCCGGCCGCGATCGGCCTCTACACCTCCTGCGGGTACGAGCCGATCCCGGTGTACGGCGAGTACGTCAGCAACCCGTACAGCGTCTGCTTCGCCAAGCGGCTGCGCGTGCCGGCCTGACGGCGCCCGCGTCCGGCGCCGGCCGGCCGGTCAGTCGCCGGTGTGCGAGTGCGCGGCGGTGACCGGCTTCGACTCCGGCGACCCGTGCTGACGCAGGAAGACGCTCAGCACGATCAGCATCCCGACCGCGAGGAACTCGCTCTGCCAGTTCTGCATCGACTGGTACCAGAACTCGCTGGTGCCGAGGAACTCCCGGACGCCGATCGGTGGCGCGCCGGCCAGCAGCGCCTGCTCCTCGTTGTAGGTGGCCGTGCCGCCGACCAGGTGGCCGAGGAACGAGCCGGCGAAGATCAGCAGCAGCGCGATCGAGAGGCTGTTCCGGTAGACCGCCAGCGGTAGGCCGGTGGCCCGCACCGGCCAGGGTGAGTCGGGGGTGGCGCGTCGCTCGTCGTCCGCGGGGCGGTCGGTCTGCCCGACGGGCTTCGACTCGGCCGAGCCCCGCTGCACCAGGTACGCGGTGAGCAGGACGTAGCCGCCCATCTGGAGGAACTCCGACTCCCAGTTCTCGAAGACGGCCTCGGCGAAGTGCCCGCTGCGCAGGTACGCCGGCCAGGCCACGGGCGCCGCGCCGAGATCGGTCAACTCCTCGTTGCGGGCGTGCCAGCCGAACACGCTCTGCAACGCGAGGAAGACGAGGAAGGCACCGAACATCGAGATCGTCAGCGCGTGGTCCCGTAGCCGGCGGAGCATGACGACCTCCTTGTCGCGATCCCGGGCCGTCTGCGGTCAGGGGCGGTCGAAGGGCCTGTCCAGACGGCCGCCGGTGCCGACCTGGTTGGACAGCAGCAGCCCGAGGGCGAGCATGCCGAAGCCGAGGGCCAGGTGCAGCCAGTTGTCGGCGTCGTTGACCGGGATGAAGTTCAACACGCTCTCCCGGTCGATCGCGAAGCCGTACAGCCACAGGCCGAGGTAGAGCGCGCCGCCGCCGGCGAGGAAGATCCGGGCCCCGGCGACGGTGCGGGCCAGCACCAGCCCGGCCAGTCCGAAGCCCAGGTGCAGCGCGTTGTGCAGGATCGACACCTGGAACAGGCCGAGCAGTCGGGCCTCGGAGTGGTGACCGGCGAACGTCATGTCGCCGTAGCCGGTGGTGATGCCGGGGATGAACCCGAGCACCCCGACCAGGGCGAAGATCCCGGCCGCGGCCACCGCGGCGAACTGCACCCCGGGCTTCCGTCCCGGCGGGGCGCCGCGAGCGTTCCGTGCCATCGATGTCACCTCCGTGGACCCGCGGAACGCCCTGCCCGCGGCGCGGGTCGCGGCGACCGGCCGTCACTGTCCGTGATGGCACCGGCATCCGGCCCGACGATCCTCCATTTTGTAGTCCGCACCCGACGGGCCGCAGGAGAAGTCACGAACGAGGTATGGAAGCGGCGACGGAGGGTAGGTCAGAGGAGGCGGCGGCAGCAATGGCCGGTCGCATTCCCCCAGCACAGCCGCGACGACTTTCCGAGCGGAAGGGACATCATGACTTACGATCTGTCACCCACGACTTCCACGTACGGGCAGGAGTCGACCAACGGCGGCGGCGTCCGCGAGCAGGCCCGCCAGGTCGGGTCGGAGGCGAAGCAGGCCGGCGGTGCCGTCGCCGGGACGGCCAAGGAGCAGGGCAGGGAGGTCGTCGGCGAGGCGACCCGCCAGGCGCGCAACCTCTACGGCGAGGCCCGCAGCCAGGTGGCCAGCCAGGCCGGTGAGCAGCAGCGGCGCGCCGCCGGTGGGCTCCGCTCGCTGGCCGACGAGATGCGCTCGATGGCAGAGCAGGGCGGTCAGGCCGGGCCGGTGAGCGAGATCGCCCGCCAGGCCGCCGACCGGGTGCACGGCGTGGCCGGCTGGCTGGAGCAGCGGGAGCCCGGCGACATCATCGCCGAGGTGCGTGACTACGCCCGCCGCAACCCGGGCACCTTCCTCGTCGGCGCGGCCGTGCTGGGCGTGCTCGCCGGCCGGCTGACCAGGAACATCTCCGCCGCCGGCGATGGCCAGGGCGGCAACGGCCACTCCGCGTACGGCTCGGGTGCCGGCTACGACCCGGACCGGACGGCGGTCATCCCGCCGACGCCGGCCCAGCGTGCGGTGCCGGACGCCGTGCCGCCGGGCGGCTACCTGGACCCGGCCCCGGGCGGGTACGCCGATCCGCAGACCACCACCGGCTACGCCGACCCGGCGGGTGGCGTCGGTCAGCCGCTGCCGCCGGTGACCCGGACCGATCCGCTGCCGGGCGTGCCGTCGAGCGGGACCACCCGTCCGTGAGCCCACGAGTCATCCGAAGGGAGGCGGCGGCATGAGCATGCCGACGCAGGGGTCGGGGCTGAACTCCGGTCACCACCCCCACGACGCGGACGAGGTCCGGGGCAGCTCGATCGGTGAGCTGATGCGTCAGGTCACCGCCGACCTGTCCACCCTGATGCGGCAGGAGGTCGAACTCGCCAAGGCCGAGATCCGCCAGGAGGGCAAGAGGGCGGGCAAGGCCGCCGGCTTCTTCGGCGGCGCCGGCTTCGGCGGTTACATGGTGGCCCTGTTCCTGTCGCTGGCCCTCTGGGCCGGGCTGTCCAACGTGATGGACGCCGGCTGGGCGGCGCTGGTCGTGGCCGTCATCTGGGGGGCGATCGCCGCGGTCCTCTACTCCATGGCCAAGAAGAACGCCGAGCGGATTCGCGGCCTCAAGCAGACCAACGAGAGCGTGCAGCGGATTCCCGACGCGCTCAAGCCCCACCCGCAGGAGGTCCCCCGATGAGCACCGACCCGGACCAGATCCGCCGGGAGATCGAAGCCACCCGGAGCAACCTGAGCTCCGACGTGGACGCGCTGGCGTACAAGGTCAGCCCCGCCCGCATCGTCGACGACCGCAAGCAGCGGGCCCGCAACGCACTGCAGAATGTGAGGGACAAGGTGATGGGAACCGCTTCCGACCTGGGTCACAGCACCAAGCACCGCGCCCACTCGGTGGGCGACCACGCCTCGTCGGCGGCGTCCGCCGTCAGCGACCGGGCGCACTCGGCCGCCTCGACGGTCGGCGACCGGGCGCACTCGGCCGCCTCGACGGTCGGCGACGCCGCGCACCGGGCCCCGCACGCGATCCGGCGGAAGTCCGAGGGCAACCCGCTGGCCGCCGGCCTGATCGCCTTCGGCGTCGGCTGGCTCGCCTCCTCGCTGATCCCGGCCACCCGTCGTGAGCAGCAGGTGGCGACGCAGGTCAAGGAGAAGGCCGGCGAGCACGCCGGGGTGGTGAAGGAGAAGCTGGGCGAGGTCGCCGGCGAGCTGAAGGAAGAGCTGCGTGAGCCGGCGCAGCACGCCACCGAGTCGGTGAGGTCCACCGCGCAGGAGGCCGTGCACGCCGTCAAGGACGACACCCGCTCCGTTGCGCAGGAGGTGAAGGACCAGGCGCAGCAGTCGCGCGAACAGGTGCGGTACTGACCGACCCGGCCACCGCACGCCGCAGCTCGCGGCCACTCCCGGAAACGTTCCGGAGAGTGGCCGCGAGCTGTCGCGTGCGTCCCGCCCCCGCGCCGCCCGCCGCCCGCCGCGATCTTGCAGTTTGTGCCCCGCCTTTTGCGGCTTTGTGTCCGGACTGTCCGGGCAGGAAGTGCAAGATCGCGTGGGCGTGGGCGTGGGGCGGGTCAGCGGAGGCGGCGGCGGAGGGTGCGGTCGAAGTGGGCGGCGCGCCGGACCCGGCCGCCGGCGTAGCGGACCCCGCCGAGGAGGAGCCGCCGGCCGAGGGCGAGCCAGCTGCACGCGCCGCGTTCCAGCACCCAGAGCGGGGCCGCCAGGGCGGCGGTCGGCGGGAAGACCGCGCTGCCGCCGGCCCGGCGCCGGCCCGCCTCGGCCAGCGCCACCGTGGTCGCGGCCGCGCCGAGCAGCAGCCCCGGTCGCCGGGCCGCGACCGCCGCGGCCAGCGCCGGCAGGACCGCGAGCGAGGCCACCAGGCGGGCCGGCTGGGCCAGGTCGTCGTACGCCTGGCGCACCCGCTGGCCGAGGAAGTGGGCGGTGTCGGGCGGCAGCCGGCGTACGTGCAGCCAGGCGGGTGCCGCCTCGGTGCCCCCGTACGCGCGCACGGTGCGGATCAGCTCCAGGTTCTCGAAGAGCACGTCCGGGTCGTAGCCGCCCATGGCGAGGAAGGTGCTCCGGCGCACCGCCAGGGTGCCGGGGTAGTCCGCGCCGAGGGCCCGGTTGAGCAGGGTCCGCCCGGTGTCCCACCACGCGTGCCAGGGCAGCGGGTCGAAGTAGTTCTGCGGCCGGACCAGGTCCACCCGGTCGAGCAGCCGGTGCACGGCGCGCAACCCCGCCTCGTCGTACCGGACGTCGTCGTCGGCGATCACCACGTGCTCGTGCCGGGCCGCGGCGACGCCGGTGAGCACGCCGGTCACCTTCCCGTTGACGCCCCGTACGGCGGGATCGGGTGGCAGGTGCCGGACCAGTCCCCGCCAGGCCACCCGGTGCCGGGCGAACAGCTTCGGCGGCGACCCGTCCACCACGGTCACGTCGACCCGCGAGCCGAGCCAGCGCAGGTAGCCGGTCAGCTCGGGGAGCCCGGCGTCGTCGGTCCAGCGCAGCGGCAGGACGTACGCGATCGGCAGCCCGCGGTCGTCGGCGGTCCCGGCCGCCGGCGTCGGTGTGGCGCGGTGGTCACCGGTGGTCCCGACCGCGCGGTGGTGGTCCGGGCCGGGCGCGTCGCCCGCCGGGCGGGCGGGGGCGGTCACGGCCGCGCCGGGCGCCGGTAGACCGACACGTGGTCGCGACTGTCGTCGGTGAACGGCCGCCCGGTCCAGTCCTGCCACCGGTGTTCCCGGCGCATCCCGGCCAGCTCGGCCATCAGGTCCAGCTCGGCGGGCCAGGCGTAGCGGTGGTTGGCCGGCAGCAACCGCACCCCGGCGTTGCTGAACCGGACCTTCGTGGTGATCATCCGTTGCTCGGCCGGGTGCAGCAGGGCCGCCTCCAGCAGCACCGCGTCCTCGGCCACCCGCACCGGGCGCAGCGCGCCGCCGGCCCGGAAGGCCCCGGGATCGGGCACCCAGGCCTCGACCACGAACCGGCCGCCGGGGCGCAGGTGGGCGGCGGCGTTGCGGAAGCAGGCGACCTGGGCGGCCTGGTCCGGCAGCGCGAAGATCGTGTTGAACGCCAGCACCACCAGGGCGAACTCGCCGGGCACCCGGGTCTGCGCGAAGTCGCCGACGGCCATCTCGACCGCGTCGCCGCCTGGCTTCGCCCGCAACCCCGCGACCATCTCGGGGGAGCCCTCGATGCCGGCGACGGTCAGCCCCCGGGCGACCAGCGGCAGCGCGAGCCGGCCGGTGCCGACGCCGAACTCGCACACGGGGCCGCCGTCCGCCAGCGCGGCCAGCCGCTCCACCGCGGCGTCCGGTGCGAGGTGGGCGTACGTCTCGTCGTAGACCTCGGCCACGTGCCGGCCGTACTCGCTGGCGTCGAAGGACAACGGTGTCTCCCGGTGACGGTGGGTGCCCGCAGCAGGTGCCCGCATATCGGCCGGTCAAACCGGTTCGCCGGTTCCGCCGGGCGGCCACGGGCGGCGCGCCGGGAGCGGGCGGCCCGTCCCCGGTCACCGGTTGCCGACCGACCAGACCGGCCGGGGGTGGTGCACTCAGGCGGTGCGGCGGACGTTCGTGATCACGAAGCCGCTGGGCGGCAGCGCCGGCATCCGGCTCAGGCTCAGCGCCAGGTCCTGCGGGGGCACGTCGTAGCGCATGGCGGTGGTCAGGTTCGTCACCGCCCGCCTCATCAGCTCGATGGTGATCCACTCACCGGCGCAGCGGTGGCCGGACAGCTGGTTCCCGCCGCCCTGGGGGACGAAGCGGAACGGGTCGCCCCGCCAGCCGGTGAAGCGCTCCGGGCGGAACCGCTCCGGCTCGGGCCAGAGCTCCGGGTGGTGGTCGGTGCCGTACAGGTCGAGCAGCACCCGCCGGCCACGCGGGAAGTGGTAACCCTGCCAGTCGAAGGAGCGACGGACCCGGGCGGCGGCCACCGGGAAGAAGGGGTAGAAGCGGCGTACCTCCTGCACGAAGCTCTCGGTGGCCTCCTCGCTCTCGCGGGCCCGCTGCCGCCAGGACGGGTGGTCGTGCAGCGCGAGCGCGGCGAACACGACGAACCGGTCGACGGCGACGGTGGGGCGCAGCACGTTGAGCAGTTCGACGGCGGCGATCCGGCGGGGGAGCAGCCGCCCGTGGGCGTCGCGGTGCTCGGCGATCACCCGCAGCGCGCTGCCCTCGGGCGCCGGGAACGTGCCGACGCGCGCGCGGTCGATGACGCCGCCGATCCAGCGCTCGCCCCGGCGGCGGCCCAGCAGGCCGCGCCAGTGCCGGGGGCCGAGCGCCGCCGGTCCCTCGATCATCGCGTGCAGGTCGGCGGTGCGCCGGTCGACCTCGGAGGCCGCCAGCGGCACGCCCGCCCAGGCGCAGACCGCGCGCGTCAGCATCCGGCCGACCTCGTCGTACAGCACGACGGGCCCGCCCGCCTCCCAGGCCGGGACGCGGGCCCGCCACTCGTCGTCGAAGAGTTGGCCGAGGTGCCGGACCGCGGTCGGCGTCATGATCGACATGATCATGGCCTTGCGGTCGCGGTGGTCGGCGCCGTCCAGGCCCTGCACGCCGCCCCGGCCGGTCAGGGTGCGCTGCGCCCGCATCGGCGTCGCACCCGCGCGGACGAACCGCTCGGTGTCGTAGAACAGCTCGGCCGCCGGGCGGCCGCGCAGGCAGATGGTGCGCTCCAGCAGCAGCCGGGCCTGGAAGATGTCGCTGCCGTGGCGGTCGCAGCGGCGGCCGACGAAACGGTAGCCGTCGCGCAGGAACGCCACCGAGCTCTCCGGGCTGCGCTCCGTCGGGATGGTCGCCATCGGGCCTCCTGCCGCGGGCGGCGGCCGTTGCCGGCCGGCCGGTCTCGTCGATGCCTCTGCGTCTACCCAGGCCGGCGTGACGCAATCCCGCGCAGCCCGGCGTGCGGCCGGTGCCGGGCTGCGGTCGGTCTGGCTGGCCGGTGTGCGGCCGGTGCCGGGTGGTGGGCGGTCTGGCTGGCTGGCCGGTCCGGGGCGGCGGGCGGTCGGGGACCCCGTCCCGCCGGGCTGGTCCGGTGCGCACCCGGTGCCGCCCGGGACTCGCACGCGGTTCCCGGTCGCCGGCCACGTCCGGCCGGATGGCGGAACGTGAGGGGAGGGGGCCAGCGCACGGCGCGCCCGCTGGCCCCTCCCAGGGGAGCGGAAAGCTGGTTGGCTCGGGGGAGCGGTCCGGTCGGGCCGCCGACGGCGTGCCGACGGCAGGCAGCCGGGCCGGAACCCGGGCGGGTCACCTGGGGGAGGGCCGCGTCCACGATCGCCACGGGAGGACCCATGCGGGACAACAGGCCGCCGTACTGGCGGCAGCGGCAGGCGCTGGGGGTGCTCGGCGCGGCACGGGACGCGGCCGGCGCCCCGTTGATCGCGCCGCCTCGCCGCCCGGCCCGGCCGGGCCGGTTCTTCACCGTGCACCTCGGCTTCACCGCGCCCGACCTGGAGTCGGCCCGGGAGGTCGCCGTCGGATACGCGGAGGCGCTGAGCCTGCTGCGACCCGAGCTGGCCCTGGGCGCGTCGGCGCTGTCGCCGGCCGAGGCGTGGCAGCACGCCGAGCGGCTTTTCTGCGGCGCGTCCGGGCCGGACGGCGAGCGCTGCGTCGACGTGGCCGACCACCCCGGCTTCCACCACGCCCCCGGCCCCGGCGGACTGGGCTGGGGCGACGGCGACTAGGGGCGCGCGGCCCACGGGATGCCCCGGCCCGCCCGCCCCGCGGGGCGGACGGGGGGCCGACGGCGGTGCCGCCGACCGACCCGACCGGCCTCCTCGGCTCAGTCCAGGTCGAACTCGCCGTCCTGGGCACCGGCGACGAAGGCGTCCCACTCGGCCTGGGTGAAGACCAGCACCGGGCCGTCCGGCTCGGCGGAGTTGCGCATGCCGATCAGGTCGTCGACGAAGGCCACCTCGACGGCGCTCTCGGAGGTGTCGCCTTCGGCCCGCTGCCAGACCGCCCGGGAGAGGTCGAAGTCACCCTTGGGGTGCGAAGCCATGGTTCAGTCCTCCAGTGCCACGGGGTCATGGGAAACACGTGCGGATCCCCATCGGGCAGGATAAGCGGATGCCGAGCCTGACCCGTGTAGAGGCGACCGCGCGTGGCGCGGCGATCACCGTCGAGTCCTACCAGGTGGACCTCGACCTGACCGGCGACGGCGAGCGGTTTCGCTCGACTGCCACCATCCGGTTCCGGGCCGCCGCCGGGGCGCAGACCTTCGTCGAGGTCAAGCCCGCGAAGCTGCTGACGGTACGCCTCAACGACCGGGACCTCGACCCGGCCGCGCTGGCCGACGGTCGGTTCCCGCTGGCCGACCTGGCGGCGGAGAACACGCTCACCGTCACCGCCGAGATGGCGTACTCGAACACCGGCGAGGGGATGCACCGCTTCGTCGACCCGGCCGACGGCGAGACGTACCTGTACGCGATGTCCTTCCTGGACGAGGCGCCGCGCATCTTCGCCGCCTTCGACCAGCCGGACCTGAAGGCCCCGGTGACGCTCTCGGTCACCGCCCCGGCGGAGTGGACGGTCGCCGCCAACGGGGCGCTCGCCGCGAACCCCCGGCCGGGGCGCTGGGAGTTCGCCCCCACCGCCCCGCTGGCCACGTACTTCTTCTCGGTGGTCGCCGGCCCCTGGCACGTCCGCCGCGACTCCCACGACGGCATCCCGCTCGGCGTGTACTGCCGCCGTTCCCTCGCCGCCCACCTGGACGCCGACCTCGACGAGATCCTCACCGTCACGAAGCAGTGCCTCGACCGCTTCCACCAACTCTTCGCCGATCGCTACCCGTTCGGCAAGTACGACCAGGCGTTCGTGCCCGAGTTCAACGCCGGCGCGATGGAGAACCCCGGACTGGTCACCTTCCGGGACGACTACGTGTTCCGCTCGGCGGTCACCGACAGCCAGCGCGAGGTGCGCGCCACCACCATCGCCCACGAGATGGCGCACATGTGGTTCGGCGACCTGGTCACCATGCGCTGGTGGGACGATCTCTGGCTGAACGAGTCCTTCGCCGAGTACCTGGGCACCCGGGTGACCGCCGAGGCGACCCGCTTCGACCGGGCCTGGACGACCTTCGCGATCCGCCGCAAGTCCTGGGGCTACACCGCCGACCAGCGGCCGTCGACCCACCCCGTCGCCCCGGCCGAGGTCGCCGACGCCGCCGAGGCCCTGCTCAACTTCGACGGCATCTCGTACGCCAAGGGGGCCAGCGTGCTGCGGCAGCTGGTCGCCTGGCTGGGCGACGAGGCGTTCCTCGCCGGGCTGAACGCGCACTTCGCGAAGCACCGGTTCGGCAACGCCACGCTGACCGACCTGCTGGCCGCCCTCGGCGACGCCGGCGGGCGGGACCTGGGCGCCTGGGCCGACCGGTGGCTGCGCAGCGCGCAGGTCAACACGCTGCGCATCGAGACCTCGGTCGACGCCGACGGGCGTTGGCGGGACGCGGCGATCGTGCAGACCGCCCCCGCGTCGCACCCGGTGCTGCGCCCGCACCGCGTCGGCGTGGGCCGGTACGCCGACGGCACGGCGAGCCGCTTCGAGGTCGACCTGGACCCGGACGCCGACGGCGGGCGGACCACGCTGACCCCGCTGCTCGGCGAGCCGGCCACCGGGCTGCTGCTGCCGAACGACGGCGACCTGACCTTCGCCAAGATCCGCCTCGACCCGGCTTCGGTCGACGCGGTGCCCATGGTGCTGCCGGGGCTCGCCGACCCGCTGGCCCGGGCCCTGCTCTGGGGCGAGGCGCTCGACGCGGCCACCGACGGGGAGCGCCCGGTCACCTCGCTGGTCGCCCTGGTCGCCGCGGCGCTGCCCGCCGAGACGGAGGTGACGATCGCCGAGGAGGTGCTCACCCTGAGCCGCCGGCTGATCGACCGCTACCTGGACCCGCTCGCCCGGGACGCCGCCCTGCTCCGGGTCGCCGGGGCGTGCGCGGCCCTGCTCGCCGGGGCGCCGGCCGGGGGCTCGTTGCAGCTCGCCGCCGCCCGCGGCCTGATCGCGGCCACCACCGACACCGGGCTGCTCGCCGGGTGGCTGGCCGGTGACGGCGCGCCGGAGGGCCTGGCCGTCGACGCCGACCTGCGCTGGGCGCTGCTGCTACGCCTGGTGGTGCTGGGCGCGGCCGGCGAGGCGGAGATCGCCGCCGAGGCGGCCGCGGACCGTAGCGCCACCGGGGCGGAGCGGGCCGCCTGCTGCCGGGCGGCGCTGCCGGACGGGGAGGCCAAGCGGGTCGCCTGGGAGATCGTGGTGCGCAACACCGAGCTGTCCAACCGCCTCGTGGAGGCGACCGCCGAGGGCTTCTGGCAGCCGGAGCAGGCCGAGCTGACCGCACCGTACGTCGAGCGGTACTTCGCCGACATGCCGGCGGCGGCGAAGCTGCGTACCCCCTGGGTGGCCGACGCGGTCACCGTGCGGGCCTTCCCCCGGTACGCCGTGGCGCAGCCCACCCGGGAGCTGGCCGCGGCCCTGCTGACCCGGGACGACCTCACGCCCGGCCTGCGGCGCTGGGTCACCGACCTGGACGACGACCTGCGCCGGGCGCTGGTGGCCCGGTCGGCCTGAGCGGACCGGTGGCCGGGACGGCCGGCGGCCCCGGGTCGCCGTCGACCGTGCCCGGCCTACGATCATCGGATGGAGGAGGACATCCGGCGGATCGGCATCATGGGCGGGACCTTCGATCCGATCCACCACGGGCACCTCGTCGCGGCCAGCGAGGTGGCGGACCGGTTCGGCCTGGACGAGGTGGTCTTCGTCCCCACCGGCCAGCCGTGGCAGAAGGAGGACCAGCCGGTCAGCCCGGCCGAGGACCGCTACCTGATGACGGTGATCGCCACCGCCTCCAACCCCCGCTTCCAGGTCAGCCGCGTCGACATCGACCGGGGCGGGCCGACCTACACGGTCGACACGCTGCGTGACCTGCACGCCGAGTACGGCCCGAAGGTGCAGCTCTACTTCATCACCGGCGCCGACGCGCTGGAGCGGATCCTCTCCTGGAAGGACCTGGACGAGATCTTCGAGCTGGCCCACTTCATCGGGGTGACCCGGCCCGGCTTCGAGCTCACCGACGCGCACCTGCCCGCCGACACGGTGAGCCTGGTGCAGGTGCCGGCGATGGCCATCTCGTCCACGAACTGCCGCGAGCGGGTCGCCCGCGGGGAGCCGGTCTGGTACCTCGTGCCGGACGGTGTGGTGCAGTACATCGCCAAACGGCGTCTCTACCAGCAGTGATTCGACCCGGTATCAGGTGGTTCGGCCGGGTAACGCGTCAGAACTGACGAGTCGGGATTCCGCCGTGTGTGAGACGCTTGGAGGATCGCACGGTTGATCGAAGGAGAACGGTGACAGTTTCCGAACGCGCTCACGAGTTGGCGATCGCCGCCGCCCAGGCCGCGGCCGACAAGAAGGCGCAGGACATCGTCATCATCGACGTGGGCGACCAGCTCGCCATCACCGACGCGTTCCTGCTCGCCGCCGCCCCGAACGAGCGTCAGGTGCTCGCCATCGTCGACGCCATCGAGGAGCGCCTGCTCCAGCTTCCGGAGAAGGCCAAGCCGGTCCGGCGCGAGGGCGAGCGGGGCGGCCGGTGGGTGCTGCTGGACTACGTCGACATCGTGGTGCACGTCCAGCACACCGAGGAGCGCGAGTTCTACGCCCTCGACCGGCTCTGGAAGGACTGCCCGACGATCCCGTTCGTCGACCGGGACCTGGTCGACGCCGAGTCCGGCACCGGCTCCGCCGCCGCGGAATGACCCGCCTGATCGTCTGGCGGCACGGCAACACGGACTGGAACGCCGCCAGCCGGGTCCAGGGGCAGACCGACGTGCCGCTCAACGACCTCGGCCGCGAGCAGGCCCGCGCCGCCGCGCCCCTGCTCGCCGCGCTGCGGCCGGACGCCATCGTCGCCAGCGACCTGAGCCGCGCGGCGGACACCGCCGCCGCGCTCGCGGCGCTGACCGGGTTGCCGGTGCGCACCGACCCGCGGCTGCGGGAGCGGCACTTCGGGCTCTGGCAGGGGCTCGTGCTCACCGAGGCGGCCGAGCGACACCCCGCCGAGTTCGCCCGCTGGCGGGCCGGTGACCCGGATCCGGGCTCCGGCATCGAGACCCTCGACGACCTCGGCAAGCGGATCGGCGCGGCGTTCCAGGACGCCGCCGACCTGGCCCCCGGCGGCACCGTCGTGGTGACCACCCACGGCGGCGGCGCCCGGCAGGGCGTCGGCCAACTGCTCGGCTGGGAGCACGCGGTGCTGCGCACCGTCGGGTCGCTGTCCAACTGCCACTGGACGGAGCTGCGGCACGACGACGCCCGAGGCTGGCACCTGCGCGCCCACAATGTCGGCCTGATCACTGTGCCGGCCACCACCGAGGCCGTCTGACCCCGGCGTTACCCGCCGCAATCGGCTAGCGTGCCGGGCATGCCCGTCGCGGTCGTCACCGACTCCACCGCCTACCTCCCGCCCGAACTGCTGCACGCCCGCCGGCTGACAGTGGTGCCGTTGACCGTCGTGCTCAACGGCGCGGAGGGGCTGGAGGGGGTGGAGGTCACCCCGGTCGACGCCACCCGGGCACTCGGCGGGCGGCGGGTCTCGGTGAGCACCTCCCGCCCCGCCCCGGAGCAGTTCGCGCGGACGTACCGGGACCTGTTCGACGCCGGCGCCGACGGGATCGTCTCGGTGCACCTGTCGGCCGAGCTCTCCGGCACGGTGGAGGCCGCTCGGCTGGCCGCCGCCGAGTTCGACGACCGGGTCGCCGTGGTCGACAGCCGCTCGACCGGCATGGGCCTGGGCTTCCCGGCCGTCGCCGCCGCCACGGCGGCCGAGCGGGGCGGGGACCTTCCGGGCGTACGCGACGCCGCGCTGGCGGCGGTCGACCGCACCAGCATCTGGTTCTACGTCGACACGCTGGAGTTTCTGCGCCGGGGCGGCCGGATCGGCGCCGCGGAGGCGCTGCTCGGCACCGCGCTGTCGGTCAAGCCGATCATGCACATGCCGGACGGGGCGATCGTCGTCAGGGACAAGGTGCGCACCGCCAGCCGGGGCGTGGCCCGCCTCGTCGACCTGGCCGTCGAGGCGGCCGGCGACGACGACGTCGACCTGGCCGTGCACCACCTGGCCGCGCCGCAGCGGGCCGAGGCGCTGCTGGAGACACTGACCGCCCGGCTGGGCGAACGCCTGCACCACGCGTACGTCTCGGAGGCGGGCGCGGTGGTCGCCGCGCACGCCGGGCCGGGCCTGGCCTGCGTGGTCGTGCACCGCCGGCCGCCCGCCACCGACTAACGTCGATCCCGCGACGGTCACGCCCCGCTGACGCTGTCGAGCTGCCCCACCGGACGGGGCAGTGGGGGCGGCCGGCGCGCGCCCGGCGGCGCCGCTGACGGAATCGGGGAGGATGCGATGTCCTGTGTGGTGACCGGTGGCGGGCGCGGGGTGGGCCGGGCGGTCGTGGAGCGGCTCCTCGGCGCGGGGGACGCGGTCGTGGTCGTGGAGCACGATCCCGACGCGGTGGCCTGGCTGACCGCGCACCCGGCCGCCGACCGGCTGGCGGCGGTCGTCGGTGACGCCGGCGATGAGCAGGTCGCCGCCCGGGCCGCCGACCTCGCCGAGGAGACCGGGCCGCTGACCGGCTGGGTCAACAACGCGGCGGTGTTCCGGGACGCCTCGCTGCACGCCGATCCGGTCGGCGAGGTGCTCGACCTGATCGGGCGCAACCTGCGTCCCGCCGTGGTCGGTGCGGCGACGGCGGTGCGCCGTTACCTGGCGGCCGGCACGGGCGGAGCCATCGTGAACGTCTCCTCCCACCAGGCTCGGCGGCCGGTGCCCGGCTGCCTGCCGTACGCGACCGCGAAGGCCGCCGTCGAGGGGCTGACCCGGTCGCTGGCCGTCGAGTACGGCCCGCGGGGCATCCGGACCAACACCGTGGCGTTGGGCTCGATCGCCACCGAACGGCACGCCGCCTTCCTGGCCGGGCAGGAGCCGGCCGCGGCGGAGTGGATCGACGCCGAGCTGACCCGGCTGCACCCGGTCGGCCGGATCGGCCGGCCGGAGGAGGTGGCGGAGGCCGTCGCGTACCTGCTGTCGCCGGTGGCGGGCTTCGTCAACGGGGTGACCCTGCCGGTCGACGGGGGGCGGTCGGTCTTCGGTCCGGATCCGGAGGCGCGCTGACCTGCGGCTTTCCGGGGCTTAGCACAGCTTGGGCATGATCAGGCGGTTGTCCACAGGGGGCCGCGCCGTCCACAGCCGGCCTCGCGACCCCCTCCGGACGGCCACCGCGGTCCTAGCCTCGCGTCGTGTCAGACGACGAGGAGACGGTGGTCCGGGAACGGCTGCGCCGGCTGGTGACGGGCCCGCCCTCGGCGGGTAGGCCGGCGCGCGAGGCCCGGTTCGCCGAGCACACCGAATGGTCTCCGCCGGCACCGGCCGGGACGGACCCGGAGTCGTGGCCCGGGTCGGGTCCCGACACCGCTGCGGCGTTCCGGTCGGCGCCGGCCCCCGCCCCCGCCCCGGCCCCGGCCGGGCGGACGGCGCCGCCGGAATCCGATCCGCCGCCCGGGACCACGGCGGCGACGTCCTCCCGGTTGCCGGGGCCGGGCGCGTTCGATCCCGGGCGGCGGGGTGTGCGGGCGCTGGCCGTCGTCGCCGTGCTGGTGGTGCTCGGCGCCGGCTTCTGGGCCTGGCGGTCCCGACCGCAGGCCGAGCCGGTCCGGCCGGTGGCCACCGCCGAGCCGCCCGTGGTGTCGGCGACCGGGCCGGTGGAGCCGGGGGCGTCCCCCGCCGGCGAGCTGGTGGTCGCGGTCGCCGGCAAGGTACGCCGTCCCGGGCTGGTCCGGGTGCCGGCCGGCGCGCGGGTCGCCGACGTGGTCGAGGCGGCCGGCGGGGCGCTGCCCGGAGTGGACGTGGCCCTGCTCAACCCGGCCCGCAAGGTCACCGACGGGGAGCTGATCCTGGTCGGCGTCGCCGCCGCGCCGGGCGCGGCACCACCGCCCGGCGCCGCTCCCGGCGGGGCGCCGGGAGCGGCGCCCGGCGCGGGCGGCCGGCTCAACCTGAACACCGCGACGCTCGCGCAGCTCGACGCCCTGCCCGGAGTGGGTCCGGTGCTCGCCCAGCGCATCCTCGCCCACCGCGACCAGCAGGGCGGCTTCCGCTCGGTCGGCGACCTGCGCCAGGTCGACGGCATCGGCGACGCCCGGTACGAGCAGCTCAAGGACCTGGTGACGGTGTGACGGCGGGCGCACCGCCGGCGCGGGCCGAGGGACCGTCGCCGGTGACGGCCGCCGTCGGCGGCACGCCGGGTGCTGCGGGGCGCCGGCCGGCGGAGGAGCCGGACCTGCGGCTGGCCGGCCTGGCCGTGGCGGCCTGGCTCGCCGCGCTGGCCGGGCTGCACCTGACCGCCGGCGTGACGCTGTTGCTGGCGGCGGTGGCCGCCGGGGTGGCGGGCCTGGCCGGGCTCCACCTCGTCGGCGTCCTCGGCCGGCCGTCCGCCCCCGCCCGGCGCTACGGCTGGATCGCCGTCGCGGTGCTGATCGGCGTGGTCTGCGGCGCGACGGCGACCGCCGCCCGGGTGTCCCTCCGCGACGCCGGGCCGGTACGCGCACTGGTCGAGGAGCGTGCCGTCGTCACCGCCGAGTTGGTCGTCCGCGACGACCCCCGCCCCGTACGCGGTGTCGCCGGACGGCCGGCCACCATGCTCGTGCCGAGCGAGCTGACCGGGGTCACCGGCCCGGACGGGCGGCGGGTCGTCGCGCCGGTCCGCGTGCTGGTCCTCGCCACCGACCCGGGCTGGAAGGGGTTGCTGCCCGGGCAGCGGCTGACCGCCGAGGGGAGGCTGGCCGTCCCGCGCGGCGGGGACCTGACGGCCGCCGTGCTGAGCGCGGCGGGCCCGCCGGAGCGGCACGGTGCGGCGCCGACGTCGCAGCGGGCGGCCGGGGCGCTCCGCGCCGGCCTGCAACGCGCCTGCGCGCCGCTCCCCGACGAGCAGGGCGGCCTGCTGCCCGGCCTGGTCGTGGGCGACACGAGCCGGTTGCCGCCCACGGTGGAGGAGGACTTCCTCGCCACCGGCATGACCCACCTGAACGCCGTCTCCGGCTCCAACGTGGCCATCGTCGTCGGCGGCGCGCTGCTGCTGGCCCGTTGGGCGCGGGCCGGCCCCTGGCTGGCCGCCGGGCTCTGCGGGCTGGCCCTGGTGGGGTTCGTCGTCCTGGTCCGCCCCTCGCCGAGCGTGGTGCGGGCCGCCACGATGGGCGCGATCGGGCTGGCCGCGCTGGCGGCCGGGCGTCCCCGGGCGGCCCTGCCCGCGCTGTCCGCCGGCGTGGCCGTGCTGTTGCTGTTCGACCCGGAACTGGCCGGTGACGCCGGCTTCGCGCTCTCCGTGCTGGCCACCGGCGGCCTGCTGCTGCTCGCTCCGAGGTGGCGCGACGGGCTGCGCCGCCGCGGCGTGCCGGCCGGGTTCGCCGAGGCACTGGCGGTGCCGGCCGCCGCGCAGCTCGCCTGCGCCCCGGTGGTGGCCGGGATCTCGGGCACGGTGAGCCTGGTCGCCGTGCCGGCGAACCTGCTCGCGGTGCCGGCGATCGCGCCCGCCACGGTGCTCGGGGTGCTGGCGGCGGCGGTGTCGCCCGTCTGGCCCGCCGGGGCGGAGTTCCTCGCGTGGCTGGCCAGTTGGCCGGCCTGGTGGCTGGTCACGGTGGCGCGGCACGGGGCGCGGCTGCCGGCCGGGACGCTGCCGTGGCCGGGCGGGGTTCCCGGGGCCCTCCTGCTGGCCGGGCTGACCGTCGCGCTGCTGGTGGCCGCCCGACGCCCGGTGGTCCGCCGGTTGGTGGCGGTGGTCGTCGTCGCGGTGGTGGCCGGCGCGCTGCCGGTGCGGCTGGCGGCCCCCGGCTGGCCCCCGGCGAACTGGGTGGTCGCCGCCTGCGCGGTCGGCCAGGGCGACACCGTCGTGCTGCCGGTCGCCCCGGGCCGGGCGGTGGTGGTCGACGCCGGGCCGGATCCGGCGGCGGCGGACGGCTGTCTGCGCCGGCTCGGCGTACGCGAGGTCGCGCTGCTGGTGTTCAGCCACTTCCACGTCGACCACGCGGGCGGTGTGGCGGGCGTGTTCCGGGGACGGCCGGTGGACGCCGTGCTCGCTCCGCAGTGGGCGGAGCCGGCGGCCGGGCGGGACCTCGTCCGCGCCGAGGCGGCGGCGCACTCGACCGAGGTGGTCGCCGGCCGGGCCGGTTGGCGGTACCGGGAGGGCGTGCTCGACCTGGTCGTCGTCGGTCCGCCCCACCCGCTGCGGGGCACCCGGTCGGACCCGAACAACAACTCGCTGGTGCTGCTCGCCACGGTTGCCGGGGTGCGGATCCTGCTCGCCGGCGACGCCGAGACCGAGGAGCAGCGGGCGCTGCTCGACAGCGCCGTGCCGGGCGGGCTGCGGGCCGACGTGCTGAAGGTGGCGCACCACGGCTCCGCCTACCAGGATCCGGCCTTCCTGGACGCGGTCCGCCCGGCGGTCGCCCTGGTGCCGGTCGGGGTCGGCAACACGTACGGGCATCCGCACCCGGCGGTGCTGGGGCGGCTGGCCCGGGGCGGGGCGCGGGTGCTGCGTACCGACACCGACGGGGACGTGGCGGCGGTGCTCGGCCGGTCGGGCCTCGCGGTCGTGACGCGCGGCACCCCGCCGGGGCGGCAGCCGTAGGAGTCGATGTCAATTCTCGGCTTTGGCGGTGTACTGAGATAAATGTCTGGATTTGCACTGAGTGCGGGCTCTGCCGTCACAGTGCGGATGAGCAGGCTGGATCGGGCCGCCGGCCGTGCGAATATGGGCGGCGTGACCGCCGCCAGCCTCGCTCCCATTCTGCTCGTCCTCGGCGACGAGGAGCTGCTCGCCACGCGCGCGGTCACCGAAGCCGTCGCCCGGGCCCGCAGTGTCGACCCCGACGTGGACGTCCGCGAGTACCAGGCCGGCGCCCTGACCGTCGGCGAGATCGCCGAGATGCTCAGCCCCTCCCTCTTCGGCGGGCGGCGGGTGCTGGTGCTCCGCGCCGGCCAGGACGCCCGCAAGGACCTGGTGGCGGCCCTGCTGGCGTACGCGAAGAACCCCGACCCCGAGGTGCAGCTCGTCGTGCTGCACCTCGGCGGGGCCAAGGGCAAGGCGTTCGCCGACGGGCTGAAGGCGGCCGGCGCGACGGTCGTGCCGGCGGCCAAGCTCAAGGGGCACCGCGACCGGGTGGCGTTCGTCCGCGACGAGATCCGCCGTGCCGGCGGGAAGTGCACCGACGACGCCGCCGAGACGCTCATCGCGGCGGTCGGCAACGACCTGCGCGAGCTGGCCGCCGCCTGTTCCCAGCTGATGGCCGACACCGACGGCCGGATCGGCGCTGACACGGTCGCCCGCTACTACCGGGGCCGGGTCGAGGTGAGCGGCTTCACGGTCGCCGACGCCACCATGGTCGGCGACGTGCCGGCTGCCCTGGAGGCGCTGCGCTGGGCGCTGCACGTCGGGGTCGACCCGGTGCCGATCGCCGACGCGATTGCCGACGGCGTACGCACCGTGGCCCGGGTCGCGTCCGCCGGGCGGGGCAGCCCCTACCAGTTGGCGAGCAGCCTGGGCATGCCGGCGTGGAAGATCGAGCGGGCGCAGCGCCAGGGGCGCGGATGGACGCCCGAGGGCCTGGTCGAGGCGATGCGGGCCGCCGCGGAGTGCAACGCGGCCGTCAAGGGCGGGGCGGACGACCGGGCGTACGCGCTGGAGCGGGCCGTCTTCTCGGTCGCGGCCGCCCGGCAGGGTGGCGCCCGGTGAGCGGAGCCCTTCGCGGCTCGTGGGCCACGATCCCCGCCGACGAGGAGCGCTACCGGCCGCTCTACGCCCGGGTCCTCGGGCTGCGCGTCGTCAACCCGGGCGGGGTGCTCTGCTTCCTCTTCTTCGAGGGCGCCGTCGCGCTCGCCGCGCTGCTCGCCCTCGCCGAGCTGGTCACCTGGTGGGCGGTGCTGATCCTGCCCGCGACGGTGGCGGTGATGGTGAAGCTCAACGACATGGTGGCCGCCATGGTGGTCCGGTCCGCGGCCCTCGTACCGGAGCAGGAGCGGGACCGCTTCCGCCAGCAGATGGAGCCCGTGGTCGGGCGGGCCAGGGTCGACTGGATCACGCACAGCGTGCCCGGCGTGGTCGTCACGGCCGAGCCGGTGGCGCGGGCGGCCGGTGACGGGACGGAGACCGGTCGGCCCGCTCGGCCGTGATCGTCGGCCCGCCCAGCCGTGATCGTCGGCCCGCTCGGCCGTGATCCTCGGCACGCCGGAAGCCCGGCCGGGTTCTCCCGGCCGGGTGGTGGTGCGGAACGCAGAAGGGGCAGACAGCCGGAAGCCCCGGGGAGTGCCCGGGGCTTCCGGTCAGGTCTGAGGTCGCCGCGTCAGGCGGAGAGCGACACCACGCGCTTGGCGATCGCGGACTTGCGGTTCGCGGCCTGGTTCGAGTGGATCACGCCCTTGCTGACCGCCTTGTCCAGCTTGCGCGAGGCGTCGCGCATGAGGATGGTGGCCTTCTCGACGTCACCAGCCTCCGCGGCCTCGTGGAACTTCCGGACGGCGGTCTTCAGCGACGACTTGACCGACTTGTTACGCAGCCGGCGCTTCTCGTTCTGCCGGTTGCGCTTGATCTGGGACTTGATGTTCGCCACGCGACAGCCTCGTCTTGATAGCTCGGGTTGGTCTGCTTCTGCGCGCGACGAGCATGCGTCATCGCTGCGCGAAAAGCCAGGTTACCAGGTCGCCCGGGACGAGCCAAAACGGCTCCGCCCAGGCCCTGGTGAGGCGTGCCCGGTCGGGCACGGGCCGGTCGGGCACGGGCCGGTCGGGCACGGGCCGGTCGGGCACGGGCCGGTCGGGAGCCGGACACCGGCCGGGCACGGGCAGCCGGGGCGGGGAGTCCGGCCGGCGCGTGCGGAGAGGCCCGGTGCCGGCCGAGGGCACAGGAGGTCAGGCCCAGCCCTGCCGGCGGGCGAGCCAGGCGAGTGACTGCTCGCCGCTCCACCGCTGGTGCGCCGGCAGGTGCGGCGACGCCGTCGCGGGTGCCGAGGCGGCCGTGGTGAGAAAGTAGCCGGACAGGGCGGCCAGCGTGACGTCCAGCGCGTCCGGGGGCGCGCCCGCCGCCGCCGGATGCCGGGCGAAGAGCGCGTCGGCGTCCAGGCCGCCGGCGTACGCGGTGAGGAGCAGGCTGGCCAGGTCGAACCAGGCGGGGCCGTGGCAGAGCCAGGTCCAGTCGCAGAGCCAGGCCCGGCCGGTCCCGTCGATCAGCACGTTGTCCAGCCGGAGGTCGCCGTGGATCAGGCCGCTCGCCCCGGCGGCGTACCCGGGGAGGCGGGACTCCAGCGCGACCAGGTCGGGCAGGCGGTCGCGCACCCGCTCGGGCAGCGGCGGCGACGGCTCCCGGCCGGCGGCCACCTCGCCCCACCAGAGGATGTCCTCGCGGGCCAGGTCGGCGAGGTGGGGCAGCCCGAGCGCGGCCAGCGGGGCCGGGGGCGCGGCCAGCGCGGCGGCGACCTCGGCGTACCCGGCGAGGGTGGCGGTCAGCTCGGCCGGGTCCCAGGGCAGCCGGGGCGTGTGGCCGTCGACGGCGTCCAGGCAGAGCGCGAACCAGCCGGCCTCGTACAGCGTCCAGCGGGGGCGGGGAGCCGGCAGGCCGTCCGGGAGCCGGTCGAGGATCGCGGCCTCCCGGGCGTACCAGTCGAGCAGGCGCGGTTGCTCGGCGGCGGACGCGGCCTTGACGAAGGCCCGATCCCCGGCGGCGGTGGTGAGGACGGCGGCGAAGCCCCGGGTGAAGCCGGCGCCGGCCACGCGGGCGGCGACCACCGGGGCGCCGATCCGGGCGGCGATCGCGGTGCGCAGGGCCGCGGGCAGCGTCTCCCACGCCGGCCGGCGGGCGGTGGCGTGGTACGGCACCGGGGGCGGGAACGTCGGGGTCATGCCACCATGCTGCACGGGCACGAGGCACGGTGCCCTGTGACACGGGCCGCGACTCGTCGGGGTGTTCCCGCTGCGGCCAGACGGGCGGCGCGGTCTGCCAGACTGCCAGGCCATGAGGACCGACGACTTCTGGCAGTTGATCGACCGGGCCCGGGTGGGCGGCGGGGGAGAGCCGCACGCGGTCGCCGCGCGGGCCGTCGCCCTGCTCGCCGAGCGCGACCCGGACGACATCGTCGGGTACGCCCGCCACCAGGCCCGGGTGCTGTCGGCCTCGCACAAGGCCGACCTCTGGGGTGCGGCCTACCTGATCAACGGCGGGGTGTCCGACGAGGGCTTCCACCACTTCCGGGGCTGGCTGATGGCCCAGGGCCGCGAGGTCTTCGCCCGCGCCGTCGGCGACCCGGACTCGCTGGCCGGGCTGCCGCAGGTGCGGGCGGCGGCGCTCAGCGGCGAGGAGTTCTCGGCCGAGGAGATGCTGGCGGTGCCGTGGGACGCCTATCGCAGGGCCACCGCCACCGAGCTGCCGGCGGACCGGGAGCCGGCGCCGGTGCCGGACCTCAACGACCTCTGGGACTTCGACGACGAGGAGGAGGCCAGGCGGCGGTTGCCCCGGCTCGCCGCCCTCTTCGTCGAGCCGCCCGCGGAGTGACGCCGGCCGGGGCGTCGGGGCAGTGACGCCGTGCGCCGGCGGGCCCGGCGTGGGGTCCGCAGGCGATCCTCGGCGGCGGGGATCGCCCGCGCAGCGGGCGCGCGGCGGCGACGTGGGAGCATAGAGGGGGCCGGCGTCGCGCCGGCCCGCTCACGTCAGCCGACCAGAACGGACCGCTGTGCCACCGACGCTCGATTCCGGCGCGAACGCTCCTGGTGCCACCGACCCGGCGCGCATCAGGAACTTCTGCATCATCGCCCACATCGACCACGGGAAGTCGACCCTGGCCGACCGGATGCTGCAGCTCACCGGCGTGGTCGACCCCCGGCAGATGCGTGCGCAGTACCTCGACCGGATGGACATCGAGCGCGAGCGCGGCATCACGATCAAGAGCCAGGCCGTCCGGATGCCCTGGACCGTCCGGGAGGGTGACCGGGCCGGCGAGACCGCCGTGCTCAACATGATCGACACTCCGGGCCACGTCGACTTCACCTACGAGGTGTCCCGGTCGCTGGCCGCCTGCGAGGGCGCGATCCTGCTGGTCGACGCCGCCCAGGGCATCGAGGCGCAGACCCTGGCGAACCTCTACCTGGCGCTCGAGAACGACCTGCACGTCATCCCGGTGCTCAACAAGATCGACCTGCCGGCCGCCCAGCCGGAGAAGTACGCCGAGGAGCTGGCGCGCCTCATCGGCGGCGACCCGGCGGACTGCATCAGGGTCTCCGGCAAGACCGGCGAGGGCGTGCCGTACCTGCTCGACGAGATCGTCCGGCAGTTCAAGCCCCCGGTCGGCGACGCCGAGGCGCCCGCCCGCGCGATGATCTTCGACTCGGTCTACGACGTCTACCGGGGCGTGGTCACCTACGTCCGGGTCATCGACGGGCGGATCAGCGCGCGTGACCGGATCAAGATGATGTCCACCGCCGCCGTGCACGAGCTGCTGGAGATCGGCGTCATCTCGCCGGAGATGGTGAAGGCCGACGCGCTCGGCGTCGGCGAGGTGGGTTACCTGATCACCGGCGTGAAGGACGTCCGCCAGTCCCGGGTGGGTGACACGGTCACCATCAACTCCCGGCCGGCCACCGAGGCCCTGGGCGGCTACAAGGACCCGAAGCCGATGGTCTACTCGGGCCTCTACCCGATCGACGGCTCCGACTACCCCAACCTGCGCGAGGCGCTCGACAAGCTCAAGCTCAACGACGCCGCGCTCGACTACGAGCCGGAGACGTCGGGTGCGCTCGGCTTCGGCTTCCGCTGCGGCTTCCTCGGCCTGCTGCACCTGGAGATCATCCGGGAGCGGCTGGAGCGCGAGTACAACCTCGACCTGATCTCGACCGCGCCGAACGTGGTCTACCGGGCCATCACGGAGGACGGCCAGGAGATCGTCGTGACGAACCCGAGCGAGTACCCCACGGGCAAGATCGCCGAGGTGTACGAGCCGGTCGTGCGCGCCACCGTGCTCACCCCGAACGACTACGTCGGCGCGGTGATGGAGCTCTGCCAGGGCCGCCGGGGGAGCCTGCTCGGCATGGACTACCTCTCCGCCGACCGGGTGGAGCTGCGCTACACGCTGCCCCTCGCGGAGATCATCTTCGACTTCTTCGACCAGTTGAAGAGCCGCACCAAGGGCTACGCCTCGCTGGACTACGAGCCCTCGGGCGAGCAGTCGTCCGACCTGGTCAAGGTCGACATCCTGCTGCACGGCGAGCCGGTGGACGCGTTCAGCGCGATCGTGCACAAGGACAAGGCGTACAACTACGGGGTCACCATCGCGGCGAAGCTGCGCAACCTGATCCCGCGCCAGCAGTTCGAGGTGCCGATCCAGGCGGCCATCGGCAGCCGTGTGATCGCCCGGGAGACCATCCGCGCGATCCGCAAGGACGTGCTCGCCAAGTGCTACGGCGGTGACATCAGCCGCAAGCGCAAGCTGCTGGAGAAGCAGAAGGAGGGCAAGAAGCGGATGAAGATGGTGGGCCGCGTGGAGGTCCCCCAGGAGGCCTTCATCGCCGCGCTCTCGTCCGACTCGGGGGACGGCAAGGCCCCCGGCAAGAAGTGACGCGCCGCCGGTCCGCACGGCACCCCGGTGAGCTTCAACGCCATCGCCGGCGGATGACGACGTACGACGGCCGGCGCCCCGGCCGGGCAGCGGACCTCGGTGGTCCCGCCCGGGCCGGGGCGCCGGCCGTTCGCGTCCGGAGAATTTTTGCGGCCCGCCCCGAGGACGGGCCGACCCGCGACGGGACGGGCCGCCACCTGCGTGGACGGTTCCGCGGGCGGTATTCGCCGCGGCGGGCCATTGACAGCCGACGCCGCCTGTCCGAGTGCGAGCCGGTTTGGCTTTTCCACGACCCGGGCACATTTGCGGTCACGACAGGAACACCACAGACCGTGGAATTGATTATTCGCAGAAGGAGGGCGACGTGGAGCTCACCGTTTGGGGCATCATCACTGCGCTCATCGTTGGTCTGATCGTCGGCGCTCTGGGTCGCCTGCTCGTGCCGGGCCGCCAGAACATGCCGATGTGGCTGCACATGCTGATCGGTGTCGGCGCCGCGCTGCTGGGCACCGTCCTGGCTCGGGCGGTGGGCATCGCCACCGAGACCGCCGGTATCGACTGGGGGGAGCTGCTGGTCCAGGTCGTGCTGGCCGCCATCGCCGTGGCGCTGGTCGCCGGCGTGGGTCGTCGCCACAGCGTCACCCACCGGTAACCCCCGCACCGCGTTCGGCGGGCGTCCGACCACCGGGTCGGGCGCCCGTTTCGCGTCCGCCGACGGTCCGGTCGGCCTCCCGGACGCCCCCGGGCGGGGCCGACCGGTGGGCGCGCGGCCCGCGTGAGCACGTGTCCGGACTCCGCATTCCGGGCCGTGACGCCGCCCGGCCCGGCCCTTTTTCGCGGTCGGCGTCCCGTCTGGGCGGGCGGGCCATCCGGTGTCCCGGAAAGCCGGTTTGGGGCTGTGGCGGGCAGGGAACCTATCGGTCACGACAGGAACACCACAGAACGTGGAACTCATTTCTTTCATCAGAAGGAGGGCGACGTGGAGCTCACCGTTTGGGGCATCATCACTGCGCTCATCGTTGGTCTGATCGTCGGCGCTCTGGGTCGCCTGCTCGTGCCGGGCCGCCAGAACATGCCGATGTGGCTGCACATGCTGATCGGTGTCGGCGCCGCGCTGCTGGGCACCGTCCTGGCTCGGGCGGTGGGCATCGCCACCGAGACCGCCGGTATCGACTGGGGGGAGCTGCTGGTCCAGGTCGTGCTGGCCGCCATCGCCGTGGCGCTGGTCGCCGGCGTGGGTCGTCGCCGCAGCATCACCCACCGGTAACAATCACAGCCTGGACTCGACGGGCGCCCGACCGGCAGGTCGGGCGCCCGTTCGCGTGGGTACGACCGGATTCGCCCTGGTGGCGACCCCCGCAGGATCCTCCCCTGCGGTACCGTCGCCTCTCTTCCGCCTGACCGCCCACTGTCGTAAAGGATTTTTTCCTACTAAGGTGCGGCGGAGAAGGTTAGTGCCAAGTGGCGCGAGGGAGATATGGCGTGAACAGGTGGAAGCGGCTGGCCCCGGTCACCGCCGTCGTGGCCTCGGCCGCGATGGTGCTGGCCGGCTGCGGTGGCTCCGATGACGAGAAGGCCGCAGACAACAGCAAGCTGACGGTCTGGATGATGGGCGAGGGAAGCGAGGCCCAGACCAAGTTCCTCGACGGCGTCGAGGCCGAGTTCCGGCAGAAGCACCCGGACACCGACGTGGTGGTCCAGTACATCCCCTGGCTCGAGGCGCCGAAGAAGTTCCAGGCCGCCCTCGCCGGCGGTGAGGGGCCGGACGTCACCGAGCTGGGCAACACCGAGACCCAGGGCTGGGCGGCGCAGGAGGCGCTGGCCGACGTCACCGACAAGATGAACGGCTGGGCCGAGGGCAAGGACATCCTCCCCGACCTGGTGAAGAACGCCCAGCTCGACGGCAAGCAGTACGGCGTGCCGTGGTACGCCGGCGTCCGGGCGATGTACTACCGCACCGACTGGTTCGCCGAGGCGGGCGTGAAGCCGCCGACGAACTGGGACGAGCTGGTGGCCGCCGCCAAGGCCGTGCAGGCCAAGAAGCCGGGCAAGTACGGCATCGCCCTGCCGGGCAACTCCGAGCTGCCGTTCTACTCGTTCCTCTGGGGCGCGGGCGCCGAGATCGCCACCCAGCAGGGCGACACCTGGAAGTCCGGCTACACCACGCCGGAGGCGCAGAAGGCCGTCAAGTTCTGGACCGACCTGGTGACGGTGCACAAGGTGGCGCCGACGGCCGCCGCGGGCTGGAACGAGATCGACGCCCGGACCCAGTTCGCCACCGGCAACGCGGCGATGGCCTTCGGCGGCAGCTGGCAGCAGGGCGCCATCAAGAAGGACAACCCGGAGATCGAGAAGGTCTGGGGCACGTTCCCGATCCCCGGCCCGGACGGCAAGGCCGCGCCCGGCTTCGCCGGCGGCTCCGACATCGCGATCTGGAAGGACAGCGAGCGGCAGAACCTCGCGTGGGACTACCTGACCGTGCTGCTGAGCAAGAAGAACGACCAGGCCTTCGCCGACAGCCTCGGCTTCTTCCCGGTCTACAAGGACCTGGTCGGTGGCGACAAGTACGCCAGCGACAAGATCATGGCGGCGTTCGCCACCACGATGCAGAACACCAAGCTCACGCCGCTCACCCCGAAGTGGGTGGAGGTCAGCCGCACCAAGACGGTGACCCAGGCGATGAACAGCTCGGTCATGAAGGGTCAGAAGACGGTCGAGAAGGCTACCGCCGACGCGGCCGCGGAGATGGAAAGCATCCTCAACGCCAAGTGACCACGCTGACCGAGGCGTGTCATGAACACCGCCACGATGCTCAGGCCCATCGCGACCTCGTACGAGATCATCTGGGCGGTGGAGCGCAGGCCGCCGAGCAGCGGGTAGGTC
>NZ_JBFAAF010000053.1:0-55819 GCF_040639595.1 Micromonospora sp. NPDC023814 | reverse complement strand
TCCCGGGGCCGGGCGCGGCCCCCCGCCCCACAACCCTCATCCCCATCCCCCCCTTCACCCCCCCCGCCCCCCGGGGCGGCCCCGGGGCGGCCCGCGGCCGCGGACCGCCCGGAGGCCGCCCGCCGGACCACCCGATGGAGACCACATGATCGACATGATCGCGGCGCTGCAACCGCTGGTCGTCGGCGCGGTGCTGATCTGGTCCGCCCGCGTGAAGCTCTTCAGCCGGCACGCCGCCGCGGCGGCCGGCCGGTCGGCGCTCGTCCGCCTGCTCGGGCAGCACCGGGCGCTGCCCGCGTACCGGCTGCTCGGCGGTGTCGAGCTGGCCCTCGGCGCGCTGCTCGTGCTGCCGCCCGCGCTGCCTCTGGAGGCGGTCGGCGCGACCGTCCTGACGGCCGGGTTCCTCGCCTACCTGACGTACGCCCGGCGCGCCGCCCCCGACTCCTCCTGCGGGTGCCTGAGCGCCCGGCCGACCCCGGTCTCCGGCCGCAGCCTGGCCCGGGCCGGGCTGCTGCTCGCGGCGGCCGGGCTGGCGGGGCTGGCCGCCGGCGGCTGGGCGGGCGCACTCGCCGGGCGGCCGGTGGCCGGCGGCGCCGTGCTGGTCGCCGAACTGGCGGCGGTGGTGGCGCTCTCGCCGGAGCTGGACGCGGCCTGGCTGCTGCCGCTGCGCCGGCTGCGCGCCCGACTGACCCATCCGCTGCGCGGCGGCACCGGCGTGCCGCTGCTGGCCACCGTGCAGCAGCTCCAGCTCAGCGACGCCTACCGGCGGGTGGCCCCGCTGCTCCGCTCCGACGTTCGGGAACACTGGGACGACGGCGACTGGCGCTTCGTCGGGCACGCCGCGCGCTACCGGGGCCGCCCGGCGACCGCGGTGTTCGCCGTGCCGCTGGCCGACCGGGAGCCCGACGCCGTACGGGTCGCCGTGGTCGACGACGCCACCGGGCACACCCTGCTCAGCCTGGCCGCCGCGCCGCCGCCCGCCGGCCCTCGGCTCTCCGTCGCGCCGGTCTGACGCCGCCCCGAGCCACCCTCCGGCGACCGGCGTCAGGGCTGGAACCGGTACCCCATGCCGGGTTCGGTGAGCAGGTGGCGTGGACGGGTCGGGTCGCCCTCCAACCTGCGCCTCGGGTGGCCTGGCCGGATGGGTGTCGGGCGCGGTCGACCGGGGCTTCAGTCGGCGGTCAGCCAGGCGCGGATCTCGTCGCCGTGCTCGTCGAGGCGGGGCGGCGGCAGGTCGTACCGGGGCGGCGTGGCGGAGAAGCCGATCGGGTTGCGGACGCCCGGCACCCCGCCGACGGTGACCACCGGGTCGAGCCCGAGATCCCGGGCCAGGGCGACGCCGCCGTCGACCGTGTTGATCGGAGCGCACGGCACGCCCGCCGCGCGCAGGTCCCGGAACCACTCGTCGCGGGTCCGCCGGACCAGCCGCTCGACCAGCATCGGGCGCAGGACCTCCCGGTTCGCGGTCCGGTCGGGGTTGCGCCGGAACCGGGGGTCGTCGGGCAGCCCGGGCAGGCCGAGCACCTCGCACAGCTTCCGGAACTGACCGTCGTTGCCGGCGATGACGACGAGGTCGCCGTCGGCGGCCGGCAGCGGCTCGTACGGGAACAGGCTCGGGTGGGCGTTGCCCATCCGGAACGGCGCGGCGCCGCCGGCGACGTGGCCGCTGGCGTGGTTGACCAGGCCGGACAGCGCCGAGGAGAGCAGGTTCACCTCGACGTGCTGGCCGACGCCGGTGTGGGCGCGGTGGTGCAGGGCGGCGAGGATGCCGAGGGCCGCGTGCAGACCCGCCATCACGTCGAACACGGCGACACCGGCCTTGTACGGCGGGCCGTTTGGCTCGCCGGTGAGGCTCATCAGGCCCGACGCGGCCTGGACCACGAGGTCGTAGCCGAGCAGGTCCGCGCCTGCGCCGGTGCCGAAGCCGCTGATCGAGGCGTAGACGATCCGTTCGTTGGCGGCGGCGACGCCGTCGTAGTCGAGGCCGAAGCGCTTCAGCCCGCCGGGGCGGAAGTTCTGGATCATGACGTCGGCCCGCCGGACGAGCCGCCGGGCGACGTCGAGGTCGTCGGGGTCGGCGAGGTCGAGGACCACCGAGCGCTTGTTGCGGTTGACGCCGAGGTAGTAGGTGGACGTCCCCTCCCGGACCGGCGGCATCCAGGCGCGGGTGTCGTCCCCGCCGGGCCCCTCCACCTTGACCACCTCGGCGCCGAGGTCGGCGAGCAGCATGGTCGCGTACGGCCCGGCCAGGATCCGCGAGAAGTCCGCGACGAGGATGCCGCTCAGCGGCCCGGCCTGCGGCTCCGCCATCGCCCCTCCCCTACCCGCTGCCGCCGCGGGCGCGCGCCGTCGGGTACGGGCGGTTCGCCGTCCGCACCCGACGGTCCCCGATGGAAGGACAACGATGGCACAGCCGGCGCGCCGGGCGTCGCCCGCCCCGAGGGATCCCACGCCGGACGGGCCGGCGCGACGAACGCCCGCGTCGCGTCGCGGGTCGTCGCGCCGGACCACCGGGTCACCGCCGGTGGTGCTCCGGTCTCGTGATCCGGTACCGGGCCAGGTTCCCCTCGGTGGCCCATCGGTGGAAGCCCGCCTTCTCCAGCACCCGGACGGATGACGGGTTCGACAGTTCCACGTCGGCGGCCACGGCGTGGACCGCCGACGCGGTGAGGGCGAACTCCGCCAGGGCCCGGGTCGCCTCGGAGGCGTAGCCCCGGCCGCGGCGGGACGGCACGATGCCGTATCCGATTTCGAGGGTGCCCTCGCTGGGCGGCCAGAACAGGCCGATCGAGCCCACCACCAGCCCGCTGTCGCGCTCGACGATCAGGCGGTGGCCGTACGCGCCCAGCCAGGCGGGGTGCTGGTCGAAGAGGCCCGCGACGACGCGGTCGCCGTCGGCGGGGAAGTCGTCCGCCCAGTACGCGGACCTGGTGTCACCGAGGACCGCGGTGGCCTCGGCGGTGGTCCAGGGCCGGAGCACCAGGCGGTCGGTGGTCAGGTCGATCCGGGATGATGAGGAAGAGGAAGACACGTGTCACTCCTGGTCGTGGTAACGACCCGGACCTCGCGCTACTGTCGCGCGGGCCGGACAAGGGCATGCTGATGAAGGCCGACGGCGGCCATATTCATCAACCTCCCTGTCCCGTGATCACGCGCCTCTCGCGCTGACGCGACGTTAGCAGGCCCGGCGCCCGGCGCGCAGCCGCCCTTCGCGCCGGCGGGATCGCGGCGCGACCCGCCCGCCACTCGCCCCGCCGGCATCGACGCCGCCGTGTGCCGCCTCACGCGACGTGGTGGCACTCCGGCAGGCTGTCCAGGTTGTTCGGCGACGCGTCGTCGGCGATGGTACGCAGGTAGGGCCGGCCGCGCTTGGGCCGGACCACCCGGATGGCCGTACGTTCCGTGCCGGGCTCCTGCACGAAGAACGCGAACCGGCCGCTGCCCATCAGCTCGATCGCCTCCGGCACCGGGATGAGGAAGTGACTGCCGTCGCCGTTCTGCCCGCCCAGGGCGACGGTCGTGCCACCCGAGGTGCGCACGCAGCTCACCCGCACCGGCACGGCCGTGTCGTGGTACTCGGTGTCGGCGACCAGCGCCACCTGCAACCAGCCCTCGCTGGCCGTCGACGGCTCGTTCGGCAGCAACGCGTCCGGGGTGCTCGGCACCACCACGTCCGTCCGCCACGTGCCCGGCTCGGCGCGCCGGTGCCAGTGCCACGAGCCGCGGACGTCCTGTGGCAGCGGCAGGCGGGTCGTCTCCAGGTCGTGCAGGACCGGGCCGTGGCGCAGGGCGGGCGACAGCCGGGACAGTGCCGAGGATGTCCACTCCCGCAGCAGCCCCACCGACTTCTGCGGCACCAGCCCCGCGGTGACGTGCACGTCGGAGCCGGGCACCATCAGCAGGGTCAGCGGCACCGGCACCCCCGGGTTGACCGTGAACACCCCGGACGTGTCCACGTACGGCGAGGTGATCGGATCCGCGCCCGGCAGCGCTGCCGCCCCACTGGCGTCGGGCAGCCCCGGCGCGAGCAGCGCCACCGCCGGGTCCACGATGTGCAGCCGGTCCATGTCGTCACCGACGCAGTACGCCAGCAGCCCGTCCTGCGCCCGTGACAGCGTGCCCAGCCGCACCGGGACGCCGGTGCGCGCGTTCTCCGGGGGCTGCCGCGGATCCTCCACCTCCACCTTCAGGTACGCCCGCACCACCGCGACCGGCCGGCCGAGCAGCAGCGCCAAGTGCTCGTCGCCGGCCCGGCCGGTCACGTCCACCGTCCACCGGGTGGTGTCCAGCACCCGCAGCAGCGACTCCAGGGCGCTCTGCGCGCCGCCGGCCGGATGGCCGCCCGCCCGGGCGGTGGCCAGCGCGTGGTCGGCGGCCAGCATGCGGTCGGCGAACCGGGCCAGCAGCGGGTTCGGCAGGAACCGGCTCGGCGGCGCGCCCAGGGTCGCCGGACGGCCCGGGTCCTCCTCCCACGCGGTCACCGTCTCCGGGTCGGGGCGCAGCCGCCCGTAGCCGTTGCCCTTGTCGTCGAAGAACTCCAGCGTGCGGTCCACCGACGACGGCACCAGGTAGCCGCACACCGGGCTGACGCCCGCGTCCGCGTCGCGCGGCGCGCCGAGCGCGTCGGCGAAGCGCAGCAGCACCCGGGCCGGGGCGGTGAAGCGCGGACGCAGGGCGGCCAGGTCCGGGTGGCCCGGCACGGCGAGCGTCACCCCGTGCGTCACCGGCGCGGGCGTCGCCACGTCCGGGCCGAGCACCTCCAGGAACCGGCCGTAGCCGTCGACCAGGCGGGCCCGGTCCAGCCGCAGGAACCCGGCCCGCAGGGCCACGAAGTCCGCGGCGCGGGGGGTCTGTGGCGGCTGCGCGGCGTCGGTGGCGTTCGGGGCGTCCACCACCAGGCCGGTGGCGTCGCGGCGCAGCTGCTCGGCGATCCCGACGAGTTCGCCGGAGAGCAGGTCGCGTTCGGCGTCCTGCGGGTCGACCGTGCCGTCGAGCAGCGCCGCCGCCGACGCCGACAGCATCACCCGCCCGCGCAGCGCACGGCCCGTCTCCGGCGCCGGCTCGGTCACGACGGCCGGCAGGTCGTGGTCGACCTCGCCCAGCGGCCAGTCGTGCGCCCCGCGCGGCGTCGGCAGGTAGGTGGCCGACCACTCCAGCAGCAGCGGGTTCCACGGCCGGCTCGGCGGCGTCACCCCGACCGGGCTGGGCAACTGCCCGTCGACCACGGCGCCCGCCGGCGGCCGCGTCGGGTCCCCCGCGCCCGGGTCGAACGTCGCCCACCACGCCGCCCGCGCGGCGGCCACCGGCGACGGCTGGGTGTCGGTGGCCAGCGCCAGGTCGGGGGCGGATCCCGGGTCGATGCTGGCCAGCTCGACGAGCAGGTCCGTGGCCACCGCCGGCACGCCGTACTGCGGCAGCAGCCCGGCCAGCGGGGTGGGCGGCAGCACCGCCGCGCCCGGACCGGCGTCGCCGCCGGCCACGCCGAAGCCGCGTACGGTCTGCCCGTCCACCCGGCACAGCAGGTTGCCCAACTCGGAGTAGCGGCCGTCGGCGCCGTGCTTCGGGCTGCGTCCGCCACCGGCCACCACCAGCGCCGGCTCCAACGCGTGCCAGACCCGCGGCCGGGTCCGTTCCACCTGCACGAACGACCCGCCGCCGGCGGCACCGCCGGAGCCGGCCGCCGGCTGCCAGATGTACTCGTTGCCCGCCGCCGCCGGGGCCGAGCCGAACCGGCTCTGGTGCAGCGAGGCGTCCAGCCGGGCGGGACCGTCGGCGCTGGTCACGTCGGACAGCGCGCCCTGCAGCAGCGCCTCGACCATGCGGGCCGCGTCGGCGGGGTCGTCCGGTTCGGCGGCCAGCGCCGCGAGGGCCTCGGCGAGGGTCTCCCCCAGCGCCACCGCCACCGCGTCCGACGCGGGACGGTAGTCGGTCTCCCGACCGAGCAGCCCGCCGTCGCCGGGCCAGTTCGGCTGCGGCCAGCCGATGGACACCGCCGCCGCGTGGTAGACCGACCGGTCCGGCACCGGCTGGTCGTCGCGGCGCGGCGGGTGGACCTCCCAGCCGAGGTCCTCCATCCGCTCGGTGTACGCCGTCTCCCCGGCCACGTGCAGCGGGTCGCGAACGGGGTCGGTGTACCAGCCGAGCACCAGGTACGCCACCGGGCCCGTCACCCCGGTCAGCTCGTCGTGCAGGGCGAACCGGTGGGTCACGTTGTCGTAGTAGCCGGCCCAGCCGAGGTCGCCGTGGCCGAGTGCCGTCAGCGGGGACCTGGGCGCGGCGCCGGGGGCCGGCAGGGTCGGGCCGGTCAACGCCCGGTCCACCCGGACGGGTTCGATCGCGCCCGCGTACGGCAGCAGCCACGCCTCCACCGCCCGGGGACCGGGCGTCGCCGGGCCGGAGATCCGCACGACCAGCCACCGGTCGGGCACCGGCGGGAACGTGGTCGCGCCGGTGTCGTCGGCGACGCCACGGGTCAGCCCGTCGGGCAGCCCCCAGTGCAGGTGCGCGCCGGGCGGCCGGGCGGTCTGCCGCGCGCTGAACGGTTCGGGCAGCACGTCCTGCCGCACCCGGCCGCTGGCCGGCGGGGTGGGCCGGGTCAGCGCCGTACGCGCCCAGTCGGAGGCGGCGCCGGGCTCCCGCACGACCAGGACGTCGAGCGCGACCGGGACGAGGACAGTTGTCACGACAGGGGGCTCCCTCTGTTCGGGGCGGGCCTGACCGCGGTCGGGCCCCGCGGTGGGTCGGCGACGCCGAGGATCAGGCCGGCGGGGTGGAGGCGCCGAACCGCTGCCGCGACGGCGCCTGGAGCAGGGACAACGCCACGGCGGCGCCGCCGCGCGGCCGGGGCAGGGGGCGGGCCTGGTCGAGGTTGCGGGCCAGGCCGGCGACGTCGACGACGCCGGGCACCGGGCCGGGGCGCATCGGCACGGCGACGCTGCCCAGGTCCGGTCCCGCGCCGTCGCGGATCGGCGCCCGCCAGCCCGTCCCGTCGGCTTCCAGGCCGAACTGCACGCTCTGCGGCGGCTCCTCCAGCCACACCAGGCGGGGGGCGCCGCGGAACAACGCCACCAGCACCGACGGCGACAGCCGCTCCAGGCGCAGCAGCTCCACCACCAGGTCGGGTCGGGTGCGGGCCAGCTCGTCCGGGTCGACGCCCGGCCGCACCACGGCCTGGTCGTCGCTGGCCCAGGCGCGTACCTCCATGCCGGGCCAGCCGCTGACCAGGGACGAGCGGAGCAGGAACCCGGTGACCGGGACCGGCCCGGCCGCGGCGGCGAGGTCCCCCGCGGCCCGGGCCTCGGCGAGCAGGTCGGCGGCGACCGGGATCGACATGCGGGTGCGCTGCACCTCCCGCACCAGCGGCAGCTGCTCGGTCACCGCGGCGGTGACCTGCGGCAGCAACGTCTGGGTGCCGGCGCGTTCCCGGCTGCCGTCGCCGCCGACGGCGAGCGCCCCCGCCCGCAGCCGCTCCAGCCAGCCGCCGTCCAGGCGGAAGAACCGGATGGACTCCGGCGGCAGCAGGCGCGCGTCGGGCACGAGGTAGCGGAACGGCAGGTCGTGCAGCAGGCTCCAGCGGGCCAGCACGTGCTCGACGTACGGGGGCAGCGGCGGCACGTCGGCGGTCGCCGCCGCGACCGGCCCGGCGACCGTGACGGCACGCGCGGCGGCGGCCAGGGCGCGGGCCCGCGGCGCGGGCTCCCCGGCGGTGTCGGCCGGCGGGCCGACGAGCGCGCCGAGTCGTTCGGCGAGCAGCCGGCCGCCGGCGGACAGGTGGGTCGTCAAGACGGTTCTCCTTCCGGGCGCAACTGGCGCGGGATGACGCTGGAGCCACCCGGGTGCGCCTGCCACAGGTCGGCGGGGGCGGTGCGGGACAGCAGCCGCTGCGCGAACGTCGCACCGAGGGCGGCGAGGGGGTCGGCGCCGTCGGCGGCCACCGCGGCGGCACGCCGCAGGTCGGTGCCCTCGGCGGCCACCGCGGCGGTGCGGCGCGGGGCGGTGCCGGAGGCGGCGTACGAGCGGGCGCTGTCCTCGCGGAGGCCCGCCGCGCTGCCGGCGCGGGCCGCGTCGTCGGCGGCGCGGTGCCAGGCCACCACCTCGCGGATGAACCGGCCGTCGGCGGCGGCGAGGAGCCGGCCCAGCTCGAACGCGGCGTCGCCGGTCACGTCGCCCGGCCCGGCGGGCAGCGGGTCGGGCGCCGCGCCGAGCAGCGGCGGGCGATAGCCCATGGTGGCCGGCGTGCCGTCGCGGCGGGTGGCGGCCAGCGCGAGCGCCCCGTCGGCGTCCACCAGCGGGGGCTGCCCGGCCGGCGGGGCGCCGAACGCGCCGAGGTCGAGGTGCGCGGCGACGTGCTCGAAGGTGCCGCCGGCGGTGCTCGTCACGAACGGCCAGGACGCCAGCACGAGCAACGTGGGCACGCTGGTCAGGTTGGTCGCCCAGACGTCGTCGCGGGCCTCCAGCGACACCAGGCAGGCCGTGTACGGCGTGGGCGTGGCCCCGCCCAGCGGCAGCCGGTTGGCGGTGACCACGGCGAACCAGCCGTCGTCGTCGCTGCCGGCCAGCGCGGTGTCCGCGACGTTGACCTGACGGACGTGGGTGAGCAGCCCGACGTCGGTGCGGCTGGGCAGCAGCGCCCGGAAGGTGGCCAGGTCCTTGGCCTGCAGCCCGACGACGGCCCGGTTGCCGTCGACCGGCTCGATGCCGTTGAGGCGGGTGAACACCGTCTCGCCGACGACCGTGCGCAGCGTCCCGGTCCTCAGGCTCGCCTCGTCGGACCGGACGACCAGCAGCGCCAGCCACGGGGTGCCGTCGCCGAGCCGCCGCTCCCACGGCAGGGCACGCCGGCCGAGGACCACGTGCGGCAGTCGGTCGCCGAACACGCCCACCGCGTCCCGGGGCGGGTGCTGCCCGGCGATCTCGGTGGCGTCGAGGGCGAGCCGGGGCGCGCCGACCTGCACGTGGGTGGCGTGCTCGGGTGGCGAGGTCTTCGGGGTGCCCCGGTCCGTCACCTCCAGCCTGCTGGTGAACCGGTAGATGCCGGCGGTGAGCGACGGCGTCACCGTGTCGTGCAGCCGGATCGAGCCCGGCGCGACGGGGGTCTCCGTCATCATGCCTCCGTTTCGTCGTCGTCGAAGGCGACGAGCGCCGCCGCTGGCGCCGGGGCCGCCGGCTCGGTTGCCGGGGCCGCCTCGGCGACCGCGGTACGCGCCGCCGACCGGGCGGTGGCACCCGGGCTGCCGGGCACCGTCGCGGGTCTGGTGACCCGGGCCAGTTCCCGCCGGGCGGCGGTGCAGTCGGTGTCGACGGCGTGGTCCGGGGTGCCGATCACGCCGGCGACCCGCCAGCCGTCCCCCGCCACGACCTGCACCGAGATCGCCTCGGCGCCCCGCTCCGCGTCGACCGTCAGGAGGATGCGGTGCGGCTGGTCGACGTCGGGGGCGTCCTCCCGGCTGCTGACCCGTACCCCGTCGAGTTCGATGCGGACGTCGGCGAGGCTGGCGGCGGCGGACACCGGCTCCAGGGACACCACGACCGCGCGGGTCGTGGCGGGCAGGGTGGTGACCAGGCCGTCGACGGCGGCGGAGAGGAGCGCCGCGGGCACCGGCACGTGCTCGCCGGCCTGGCGGTAGCGGGCCGGCGGATGCCACGGGTGCGGCAGCAGGACGGTGGCGCCCGGCGCGACGAGCACGCCGTCGGTGACCGGGACCAGCGGTGTGTCGGCGGCCCAGCCGGCGGCGGCGCCGGCCGCCGGGGTCACCACCGCGCGGGCGGCGTCGGCGGGCACCCGGGCGCCCGATCGGGCCGGGCCGTCGCTGAGCGGGGCGCCGGTGCCGGTGAAGGTGACCAGCCGCAGCGGCGCGGGCCCCTCGTCGAGGCGCAGCCGCAGCCCGCCGGCGCCCGTGGTGTCCCAGACCTGGGTGCCGCCCACCGGCAGGGCCGCGCCGCTGTCGTGCCCGGCGCGGGCTCGGGCGGCGGCGCGGAACTCCGCCCGCGCCGCGCCCCGGTGCTGGTCGGCGGAGACGGTCGCGCGCAGCTTCGGCCCGGCCGGCGCCGCCACGGCGCGGCGGGCCGCGGTCACGGCGGTCTCGGACGTGTCGGTGGTGCGCCGCAGGCGCAGCACCGACGGCGCCGGCGCGGCGGCGCCCGGAACCGACAGCGGCAGGTGTCGCTGCGTCTCCTCCTCGATCATCGTGGCCAGGGCCACGTCCGGCAGCACGCCGGTCGCCTCGGAGACGGTGATCGGGGCGGCCAGGCCGACCGACGACAGGGCCCGGACCATGGTGGGAGTGGCGCCGCCGTTCGCCGTGCCGGCGAGGGCGCTGTCCCAGAGGCCGGCCGGGAATCCGGTGCTGGCGGTGGACGGCCGCAGCGACCGGATCTGGGCGGTGGGCACGGCGGCCCAGTTGGTGCCGACGCGCTGTTCGACCGTGACGACCATGGTCGCGCGGGTTCTGCCCATGTTCCTTCCGGCGGGGACGACGTCGACCTCCCGCCCGCCGGTGCGGTCGTCGGCGCGACCGCTGCCGGTCAGCCGCCATCCGTACAGCGGCATCAGCGACTCCAACCGGACCGCGAACTCCGGCGCCACGGACCACGGGCGTTCCAGGGTGCCGTCGGGACGGCTGCCCACCGCCGGCGGCAGGGTGCCGGCGGTGACGGTGCCGCTGGTCGCCGGGCGGGCCGCGTCACCGCCGCCGAGGTACTTGACGGTGACCTGGTTCCAGTCGAGGAACGGCTGCTGCTGCGCCCTGCCGAACTTGACGGTGACCGAGGCGATGGCCAGGTCGACCGTGACGGTGCCGTGCAGCGGCGGGCCCTGGATGCGTACCCGGGCGCCGAGGGAGACGCTGACGTTGATCCGCGCGCAGGCGAAGAAGCACACCTTGATCGTGAAGCGCGCGCCGACGCTGACGCTGGCGGTGATGTCGTAGGTCAGCGGGTCCCACCGCAGGTACACGTCGAGGGCGGCGACGAACCAGACCCGCACCGGTGAGCGGTCGTACGAGGCCTCCAGGCGACCGCCGAGCATCACCGCCGACGGGGTGAGGGTGAAGTACGCCTCTCCCTTGACCACCACGCCGCCGCCGACGGACCAGTGGAACCCGACCCGGGGCACGTCCGGGTAGTGCGCCGGCTTGTTGAACCGGGGGTGGTAGCCGCCGATGGAGAGCAGCACCTCCGGCCGGTCGAACCACACCACGAACGCGAACCCGCCGGTGACCTGGCAGTCGCGGCTGAGCAGCCACGAGTTGCGGGTCAGCGCCGCCCGGACGGACAGCACCTTGTCCACGGTGCTGTACCGGGCGGCCAGGGCCAACTCCAGGTTGACCACCGCGGCCTGCGCGTCGGGCAGCGCCATCCGCATGAGGCCGAGCAGGCCGACCTCCAGTCCCCGGTCGGCGGAGACGTAGGCCAGGGCGGTGGTGTGCAGCAGTTGGAAGGTGGAGAACTTCACCCCGGCGGCGAGCCAGAACGCGCCCCGGGCCGGCGGGATGTCCCTGGACATCCGCGCCAGTGCGCCCATCGGGCCGCCGGAGCCCCCGAAGCCGCCCTCGTCGATGGCCTTCACCAGGGGGAAGGCGGGCACGCCCTGCGGGTCGCGGGGCACCATCAGCCGGCGGTTGTAGCCGGCGCCGCCGGCGAGGCCCAGGACGTACAGGTAGGGCGGGCCGCCGAGCGGGAACCCGACGGAGAGGAACACGAACAGCGAGGTGTACTCGCCGAGGTCGTCGCGGGGTCGGGCGTACGAGCCGACCGCGGTCAGGCCGCGCCCGGCCAGGTCGACCGAGAGCATGCCGTCGTACTGCACGTCGTCGGCGCCGGTGACCTTGACCAGTCCGCCCGCGACCGACACCCCGGGCGAGCTGAACGACACCGACAGGCCGGCCAGGTCCACCTCCCAGGCGCTGAGGTCGGTGGGGTTGCGCAGCGGCACCAGCAGCGACAGGTCGTCGACGTCGAGGGTGAGCCCGGCGACGGCGACCCCGCCGTCGACGGACACCCCGACCTTGCCCGGCCCCGAGGTGGCCGCCTTGTACAGCAGCGCCAGCTCCGCGATGTGCAGCGGACCGTAGCTCCGGTTGATCTCGAACCGGGCCTCGGCCTTCCCGCCGAACAGCACCAGCCACCGGCCGCCGCCGCGGGCGACCAGCACGTCCAGGGGCGGATTCGCCGGGGCGGCGTCGCCGCCGCCGCCGGTCTGCAGCAGCGACGCCGCGACCGGGTTGGACCCGCCCCCGCCGGGGGCCATCGGGAACCCCAGCCCGTCGAGCATGACGGCGCCGTCGACCACGGTCGGCCGGTCCAGCGCCGCCGGTCCGGTCAGCGCCAGGTCGGCGCGGACGTGGGCGCCGACGGCGCCGAGGCGGAATCCGCCGGTCTCGACCAGTGCCCTGCCGGACGCGGCGGCGGCCACCCGGATGCCCAGCCCGCCCAGCCGCAGCACCGGCCGCAGCTGCGGCGCGGCGGGGGTGGTGAGGTCGAGCAGCAGCAGGCCGACGCCCCGGCCGGCCTGGCCCCACCCGGCGTCGACGGTCTCGGGCAGCCCGAAGCGCAGCTGCACGGCGGTGTCGCCGGCGGGCAGGGCCAGCTCGCCGCGCAGCACGAGGCCGTAGCGGGCGCCGTCGGTGACCACGGACAGGGTCAGCCCGCCCGGCACCGGCACGGGCACCCCGGTGACGGCGTCGAGGGCTCCGCGCAGCACCATGACCGGGGTGGGCAGGGCGGGAGCCATCCGCATCCCGTCCGGGGAGTCCACGGCCACGCCGGCGGTCGTGAGGATCTGCGCGGCCGTGCGCCCGCCGGACCACAGGGGCCGGCGCAGCCACGGCTGGGCCGCGCGCAGGGCGAGGGTGCCGGCCATCGGCACGACCAGCCGCTGGGCGAGCTGTGCCAGCTCGGCCGGCCCGGGCAGCTGCACCACCGGCGCGAGCTGGACGCCCAGCTCACCGGTGCCGGCGTCGTCGCTGCCGAGCAGGCCGAGCCGCACGGCCAGCCCCGCCGCCGTGGCCTGCGCCGACAGCCGGGCGCGCAGGGTCACCCCGAGTCCCGTGTCGACGTACGCGCGGGCGGCCAGCGACGCGGTCACGGTGGAGTCGGCGTAGCCGACGGCGATGTCGGCGGTGACCGCGCCGGCGGTGAGGCCCTGCACGGACAGGCCGAGTTCCGGTCGATCGGCGGCCAGGTCGGTACGCAGTTCGACGGTGCCGTCGAGCACCGCGACCCGGACCAGCACCTCTCCCGGGGTGGCCGGTTGCGGCACCTGGGCGTCACCCAGGACGCGGCGCAGCAGGGCCACGACGGCGGGCGCGGCGACCGAGCCGGCACCGGCGAGGGCCCCGGTGGACAGGTCCCGCACGAGGTCGGCGAGCGCGCCGGTGCGGGCGGCGAACCCGTGCGGCGCCGCCTTCGGGTTGTAGACGCCGAGCGCCGCGGCGACGTCGAGCACGTCGTCGAGGACGGCGGGGTGCGGGTCGCGGGCGCCGATGCCGTCGACGAGCCTGTCGAGGACCTCCGGCAGCAGCCGCGCCCCGGCGGCCTCCACCAGCGTGTCCAGGCCGCTCACCGCCGGCAGCAGGGTGACCGTGGCGTCCAGCGCGGCCGGGGTGACGGCCACGGACAGGCCCGAGGCGTCGGCGCCCAGCCGCAGGGCGAGCGCGCCCCAGTCGCCGGGCAGCGGCAGGTGCAGGGTCAACTCGCCGCCCGGCCGCACCTGCCGGGCGCCGTCGACGTCCAGCCGCAGCGCGAGGTCCAGGGTGGCCGTGCCGGCGTCGTCGGTCCACAACACGATCGGGTCGGCGGCGCCGACCAGCAGCCGCAGCGCCCGGTCCTCGGCGGCGCCGACGTCGAGCAGGTCGACGGTGACACCGCCGGGCAGGGTGAGGGCGTGCGCGGGGTCGGCGGCCAGGCCCAGCGGGGCCGCGGCCAGGCGCAGCAGGCCGGCCAGCGGCGCGGCCTGCGGCGGCGCGCCGGGCGTACCGGCGAAGGTGCGCTGCAGCCAGGCGGCCGGGTCGGTCAGCAGCCCGTCGAGGGAGGCCACCCGCAGGTCCTCGCCGGTCAGCTGTTCGAGCAGGACGCCGAGCGCCCCGCCGACGAGCAGCCGGGGCAGCAGCGGCGCGAGCCGGGCGGGCAGGTCCGGGGCGGCCGGCGACAGCCCGACCGGCCCGGGCAGCCACGGCGCGGCCAGCGACACCGCGCCGCCGGCCCGGGTGAGGGTGACGCCGCCGACCGCGAGCGCGGCCTGCACCCGCGGGGTGGGGTCGGCCAGCGCCACGGTCGAGGAGCCGGTGAGGGTGACGCCGTGGCCGAGCCGCAGCCCGGTGCCGGTGGTGCGGGCGGTGAGCCGCCACGGCTGGGCCTCCAGCACCAGCTCGACCGGCAGCCCGGCGAGGTGGCGCCGCCAGGGACCGCCGCCGGCGGCGGTGTCCCGGACCAGGCCGAGGAGCCCGGCGGCCCGGTCGACCAGCGCGGGCAGCCGGGGCGCCAGCCAACCGGTGGCGTCGGTGCGCAGCGCGGCGACCGCGTCGGCGAGCACGGCGGCCGGCCGGCCGGGCGCGGCGCGGTGGATGACGCCGAGGGCAGCGAGTTCGTTCAGCAGCCGGGTCAGCCGGCCGTTGGCGGCGGCCACCCGGTCGAGTTCCTGTACCAGGGCGTCGAGCAGCTCCGGCGACCGGGGGTCGGCCAGGTCGACGGCGGCGGCCGACTCGCCGCGCAGGGCGGCGTCGTGCAGCACCACGTCGACGTCGGTGACGGGGCCGGCGGTGCCGGCACGCACGGTGGCGCGGACGGTGAGGGCGCGGACCCGGGCAGGCCTCGGGGCGCCGGTGCCGGGCCCGCCGAGCAGCCACCCGTCGGGGCGGGCGACGCGGACGCGTACCTGCGCCGACGAGAGGTCGGCCGGCGCCGCCGGGTCCAGTGCCACCGTGCCGAGCCCGAGGCGTACGTCGACGTCGACGTCGGGGTCGCCGGCCGCCGGGGCGCCCAGGTCGAGGGCGAGCCGCAGGGCGGCGACCGCGTGGGTGGGCGGTGCGGCCGGTCCGGCCTCCTCGACGGTGTGCGTGGTCAGCGCGGCGACGAGCGCCGCCCGCAGGTCGCCCGCTCCCCCGCTGCCGTCGACGTCGCCGAGGCTGCCGTGCAGCGCGAGCGCAGGCACACCGCGCAGGTCGACGGGTACGCCGAGCCAGCGGGCGAACGCGGCGGCGGGCAGCGGGCCGGGGCGGGCCTGCGCGCCGGGCTCCCCGGCGGCGTACCCGTCGAGCAGGCGGCGCTGGAGGCGCAGGGCGGCGTCGAGCAGTGGCGCGGCCGGCAGGCCGGTCGGGGCCAGCACGCCGGCCAGCCGCACCCCCTCGGCCACCGTCGGGGCGTCCAGCGGCAGCAGGGCGCCGTCGAACGCGGTGCCGACGGTGACGAGGCCGAGCACCTGCGCGGGAACGGCCGCGGCGAGTTGCCGGGCGACCAGGCCCAGGTAGGAGTGTCCGACCAGGATCGTGCGTACGCCGGGACGCACCGTCCGCACCGCGTCCTGCACGTGCCGCAGCGCGGCGAGCGCGGTGGCGGCGGGGAGGGTGCCGTCGTCGGCGAGGTCCACCACGTACCAGTGGGCGGCGGGCAGCGTGCCGAGGTCGACCAGGTCGGGTGGGGTGCCGGGGACCCGCAGGTCCACGGTGGCGACCTGGTCGGGCGCGACGTCGCCGAGCAGGTCGGCCCAGGGTCGTGACCCGGCCAGCGGCGGCGCGAGCAGCAGCACCGCCCAGTCGTCGCCGGCGGCGGCCGTGCGGGCGGCGATCTCGTCGCGGAGCTGGGCGACCGCCGCCGGCGCGGTGGTGAGGGTGTCGTGGGTGGCGGCGACCGGGGTGCCGGTGCGCCAGCCGGTCTCGGCCGGCAGGGCGGTACCGGCGGGGACCAGCCCGTCGCCCTCGGTGAGCACGCCGGCCAGCGCCCCGAGCGCCGCCGCGGCGTGGGTGGCGTCGACGCCGTCGAGCACGTCGGCGACCTCCGGCAGGTACGCCCCGGCGACCTCGGCCGCCGCGATCACGTCGGCGCCGGTGACCGGGATCGGGTCGGCCTCCTCCGAAGCGTCGTCGTCGGTGTCGGCGCCGGCGAACCGGTCGACCAGCGACGCGATCGCCCACTGCGCGGGCGGGCCCTGCGGCTCCAGCCAGGCGAGGACCTCCACCGCGTCGTCGCCGGCGCGGTGGACCGGCACCCGCCAGGGCGCCGCCTCGGTGCCGCCGCCGGAGACGGGCAGGTCGACCTGTGGCAGGTCCTGGCCGGGCAGGGCGGGCAGCCGGTCGGTCAGCGCGGCCTGCAGCAGCCGTAGCAGTGCCACCAGGTACGGCGTCCCGTCGTCGGTGCGGGCGTTCTCGTCGCGGGCCAGGTCGGCGAGCCACCGGCGCAGCGCGGCGGCGGGGTCGGCCAGCAGCGACGACAGGTCGGTCGGGTCCGGGGGCAGCAGCGGCGGCATCCCGGCCAGCGGGCCGGTGGTGCCCGGCCCGGCGATGCCGACCAGCGCCAGCAGGTCGCGGGCGGTGGGGCCGACCCACGACTCGGCGACCCGGGCGAGCAGGCCGCGGGCGGCGCCCCACAGCGCGGCGGGGTCGACGCCGAGGCCGAGGTCGGGCAGGGCGGGGTCGACCGGGCCGGCGGGCGGCAGGGTGAGGTCGCCCAGCAGGTGGGGCACCCCGTCGACGGTGACGGCGAGGTCGTCGACGATCGCGGTGACCGCCACCGGCGACCCGAGCGACCAGGCGACGTCGAGGCGGACGCCGGCGGTGGAGACGCGTACCGGCGCGCCGATGGCCAGGGCCGGCGGGTCGAAGGCAGCGGTGGCGGTGACCCCGCCGAGCCAGGCCGGACCGGTCGCCCCGTCGAGCGGGATCGAGGCCAGCGCCACGCGGACGTCCACCCGCCAGGGCAGGGTCGCGTCGAGGTGGGCGCCGCCGCGCAGGGCGAGCCCGAGCTCGACGACGGGCGCGGTGGCGGTGCCGGAGTCCCACAGGACGAGGTCCAGCGCCACGGGGGCGCCCGGCGCAGCGGCGAGCGCGTCCACCGGGACCCGCCACGGGTCGGCCGGGGTGCCGGCGCCGGTCACCACCGGCGTGGCGGTGCCGGCGAGCCGGGCGACGTCGCGCAGCACGCCGGGCCAGCCGTCGGGCGTCTGGCGCAGCTGCCGGTAGTAGGCGGCCAGCGCGCGGGTCGGCGCGGTGGTGAGCAGCCCGAGGTCGACCCCGGGGGTGGTGCCCAGCCCGAGCAGGCGCCGCAGCGCGGCGACCGGGCCGGCGGCGGGGCCGAGCCCGGTCTCGATGGCCTCCTCCAGCAGCGACTGCGCGGCGGAGGTCAGCGACCGGGCGTCGGTCAGGTCGACCAGGTCGAGGTGGTGCGGGTCGTCGCCGATGGCGACGGTGACGTCGTGCAGTTCCAGCAGTGGGGTGATCGTGCCGCTGGCCGCCCGGTAGCGCAGGCCGGCGCGCAGCCCGCCGACCTGCACGGCACCGGCCGGCTCGCCGGCGGCCGGGAAGAGCCGACCGCCGTGGGCGGGCGCGGCGACGAGCACGTCGAGGCGTTCGAAGAGCGTGACCGGGGCCGACCCCGTCAGCGGCACCACCAGCAGCACGGCGTCGCCGCGTACGGCCGCGTCGAGCGTGCCGTCGCCGGTGTAGGTGACCCGGGCGCCGACCACGAGGGCGCCGGCGCCGGTGGCGGGGTCGGTGCGGACGGCCACGGTGAGGTCGACCGACGGCGGGCCGGTCAGCACCGGGATCAGCAGCGGGTCGGCGTCGGTGGGCAGGTCGGTGCGCTTGGACTCGTCGGCGCCGAGCAGGCCGGCGACCGAGTCGAGCCAGCCGACCAGGCCGGGCGCGCCGTCCGGGGTCCGCGCGGCGACCAGCGCGGCCAGCCAGGACCGGAACGCCGCCGGGTCGGTGGCGAGGTCGCCCAGGGGCAGCGGCACCAGGCCCGGGGCCAGGCCCAGCAGGCCGGGCAGGTGGGCCGCGACCAGTCGCACCGGTGCGGGCACGCCGTCGCCCACCTCGGCCAGGACGTAGCGCAGCAGCGCGGTGACGAGCAGGGGCAGCTGCGAGCTGCCGGCGGCCGGGTCCAGCACGAGCGGCTCGGTGGTGCCGGGCAGGCCCCGGACGGTGACGGTGACGCGGCTCAGCGCCTCGTCGGGTGGGGCGACCAGCAGGACGGCCGCCTCCACGCTGGTGCCGGTGTCGCCGAGGGGCGCCCGGGCGCGCAGCCGGATCGGGTGTTCCCTGCTGGCGGCGACGGGGGTGACGGTGCCGGCGGACGCCACGAGCAGGTCGAGCCGCGCGGTGACGGCGGGGCCGCCGGCGACCGGCCCGGCTTCGGCCTCGATCGCCAGGGTCAGCGGGGCGGACGCCGCCAGCCCGGCGCGCTCGACGACCAGGTAGACCTGGCCCTTGCCGCCCTGCTCCAGCAGCGGCACGTGCCGGGCGACCCGGTCGGGCCGGCCGGCCGCCTCGGTCGCGAAGCGCGGCCGGGCCGAGGGCAGCAGCCCCTCGATCGCGCGCACCAGCGCGGCGCGCTGGACGTCGCTGGCGACCAGCTTGCCGACCCGCGTCCACGGGTCGGCGAAGAACTCCTCGACCAGCCGGACGCCGCCGCCGGACGGGGCGAGCAGCCCGAGCGCGATGCCGAGGTCCTCGACCTCGGCGGGAATGCCGTCAACGTTGATCATGGGCCCACCCACCCCATCGTCCCCCCTCGTTTCCCGCCCTCCTCAGTAGATTCGGCGCGGGAGTTCCCGGAGGCTACGGATGACCGACCCCGAAACTCTGTCGCCCTTCGGACGTTGCCGACCGTGCCGTCGCCGAGACGGTCCGAAGCGTCAGGCCACGCTCGCCCGTTGCGGCACGCGGCTCCCCCGCCCGGCCGACCGGGTCGACGACTCGGCCGGCCGGCGGCTGACCGATCGATCAGTCAAACGCGTTCCCCGGCCACTGGAATGCCTGGCCGGAGTGGACACGTTCGACGACCGTCGACCGTCGTCCGGCGGCGGTGACCGACCGGTCGGTCAGTCGTGATGCCAATAGGCGACTCTCCCCTTGCCGGCCCGCCGCCGCGATCCCGAAGGTTGCCCACGAGAACGTCAGTCACCCGCCGTCGACCCGGGGCGGCGACGCCCGTGCCGCCCACCGCGACGCGGCCGGGCCGACCGGATCCGGCCGGCAGGGTGACGATTCCGAAGAGGGGGGACCACTGGTGGACACCGCCAGCATCGACGCCGAGTACCTGGTGGCCACGTTCGAGGAGGACGACGACCCGGAGCAGCTGATCGGCGACGCCGTCGACTACGACCTGCTCGCGGCGCTGGCAGAGGAGGAGTGACGATGGGCGTGCACCTGGCCCCGACGCTGCGCGTGCTGCGCGAGGAGATCAACACCCGCTGGCCGCACCGGGACAAGGCCTCCGACGGCTGGATCGGCGACGCGGCCCACCAGGCCCGCAAGTCCGACCACAACCCCGACGCCGACGACCGCTCGGTCAACGCGGCGGACTTCGACATCGACGGGATCGACCCGTTGCTGGTCGTCCGGCACTGCATCGAGCACCCGTCCACCCAGTACGTGATCTACAACCGGTTGATCTGGAGCCGTACCCGCGACTTCCGGCCCGCGCGCTACACCGGATCCAACCCGCACACCAAACACCTGCACGTCAGCGTCAGCCACGCCCGGGCCCTGGAGGACAGCCTGCGCCCGTGGGGCGTCGCCACGGCCCGGGCCGCCAAGCTCGGCGACCGGGTCCTGCGGGCGGGCTGCAAGGGCAGCGACGTGCGGGAGTTGCAGACCCTCGCCAACCGGCTGGGCGCCCGCCTCACCGCCGACGGCGTGTTCGGGCCGAAGACCACCGCCTGGGTCCGGACCTTCCAGAAGTCGAAGAAGCTGACGGTCGACGCCGTCGTCGGACCGAAGACCCTGACCGCTCTCCGCAGCGCCACCAGGCCGCCGGCGCCGCAGCCGGCAGGCCGGGCCCCGGGGTCGCGCACCGTCCGCGTCGGCAGCACCGGCGAGGACGTGGCGTACGTCAAGCGGTTCGTCGGCGCGCGGCGGTGCGGACCGCCGGGCACCCGCTTCGACGCGAAGACCGAGGCGGGGGTCCGCTGGTACCAACGGATGCGGGGGCTCACCGACGACGGCATCGTCGGCCGGCTCACCTGGGCCGAGATGGGCGTACGCGTCACCTACTGATCCGCGGCGCGGAACCGGGTCGCCCCGGTCCCGCACCCGTACCGAACCGCCCGGGTCGTGCCGACGACCCGGGGCGCGCAATCGATGACCGGAATGTCCATGGTGTGGCGCGGTCGCCGCGCCGGCGGGGCGGGGGAGTCCATGACCCAGAGCTTGAGCGAAGAGGGCGTACGCGGGGCCGTCCTGGCTACCGTGGGCACGCGGCGGCCGGCTCCGGTGGCCGTCACCCAGAGCCCGACCAGCCGCGTGCCGCACGACCTGTTGCTCGCGGAGCTGCTCGACGCCGTCGACGACCTCGTCCCGTACGCGCAGGAGCTGAAGCCGGCGCGCCGCCGGCTGTGGGCCATGCTGAACCCGGCGGCCGGCGCGCCGGCGCCCACCGCGCGGGCGATGGCGCGCCGGGTCCGGGGCGTGGAGATGGCCTGGGCGGTGACCGTGGCGCTCGGCCCGACCCTGCGCCAACTGGCCGACCTCGCCCGGCCGGGCCAGTACCTCCCCCCGTTCGAGCCACAGCTGCGCGGCCTCCTCCACAAGGCCCGCGAGGCGTACTGCGCCGCGATCACCGAGGCGCTCGACGCCGCGCCACCGCACCGGATCGAGGCCCGGCAGAACGAGGGCGACCGGCTGGTCGGGGAGTTCTCGGCGACGATGCCGCAGCTCTACCTGACCGACCGCATGGGTCTGGAGGCCGTACTCGGGCAGCTCGCCGACCAGGTCACCGACCTCGTCGCCCTGCGGGCGGAACGGGAGGACGACGCCCTTCCCCGACAGGCCGCGGACGCCGAGACCGGCGTCACCATGACCGCCCCCGGGCAGGAGTGGTTCCTGCACCGTCGCCTGCTGGCCGAGCTCTACGCGGTACGCGCCTACCCGTTCCGCGACTACCTGCAGCCGTACCTGCGGTTCAGCCAGAAGCTGCGCACCATCAGCCTGGCGGTGCAGATCCTGACCACCCGGGAACGGCTGTCGTGGCTCGCCGACCAACCGGTGCTGCCCAGCGCGGCGACGGAACGGGTGGACGGGTACGTCGTCGAACTCGCGGCGGCCCTCACCCATGTGGAGCAGAGCTTCCTGCTGCACAAGGACGGCGCGTACGTCGAGGCGGCGGAGCGGCACAGGCTCGCCGTCGCGGTGCTGGCCACCGTCACCGGCCGACCCGGGTTCAAGGCCGACCTCGACGACATCGCCGACACCATCGAACTGCAGAAGACCGTCAAGGCGATCGCGGCCGGGGTGGCGATCGGCGTCGCCACGGCGATCACCGCCGGGGCGGCCGGCGCCGCCGCCGGCGTGGTGCTGGAGACCGTCATCGGCAGCGGCACGGTGCTCGGCTCGATCGCCGTCTCGGCGGGCGTGGTCGCCACCCGGCTGATGTGGGAGACGCTCGTCGCCCGTGGCGCGTCCGAGCTGCTGCTCGGGCCGGAGTCCATCACGGCGACGTCGTTCCAGGAGGACCTCGCGTGGCAGGCGCTGCAGGCCGCCGTCGTCCGTGTCGTGCTCTGCGGCTCCGGGGACATCTTCAAGGCGGTGGCCCGGTCCGGTGACCGGGCCGAGCAGGTCGCCCGGCTCGTGGTCGAGCAGATCACCACCTTCGGGTTCGGCGAGGCGCAGCACCTGATCCGCACCGGGGAGCTGCGCAGCCTGCGGGACAGCGTGGTGGCCGCGGTGCAGCAGGCCGCCACCACGGGCGCCGTCATGGTCGGCGGGCTGATGGCGAGGTCGTTCCTCGACCGGCTCGGCGCGGCCCGCGGGGCGCTCACCGTCGACGGCGAGCGGCGGCTGCAGGAGCTGGAGGCCGAGCGCGCGCAGGTCGCCCAGGACTTCGAGGCCGTCCGCAACGGCACGGCCGGCCCGGAGCAGTTCCGGGCGTGGGCGACCCGCGCGGCGCAGGCCTGGAACGGGCTGGTCGCCCTCGTCGACGGGCTGCCGCCCGGGGCGGAACGCGACGCGGCGTTGCTCCGGCTCACCGCCGCCAAGGGCGAGATCGAGCTGCGCCTCGCCGAGGCCGGGATCAGCGCCTCGCTGACCTGGCCGGACGCCGTACCGACCTTCGAGGGCCTGCTGCCGGGCCTGGTGGTCTTCAGCGACGACGCCCGGCCGGTGCTCGACGCCGCCTACCCGCCCGGCACCCGGCGGCCCACCGACCTCCCCGACGCCGTGCTCGTGTCCGGCTCCGGCGGCCGACGCCTGCTCCTGCTGCCCGAGGGCGACCTGCCGGCGCGGGCCGCGACGCCGGAGCGGCTGGTCCACGTGCCCGAGGCGGGCATGCGGCCCGGGCCGTCACCCGAGCCGGTGGTACTGCCCGGCGCGGCGACCGTGGGCCTGGAGCGCCTCCAGGCCGCCTTCGGCCCCGACAAGGTGGCGAAGATCCTCGCGCAGGCGGCCAAGGGACGGGAGTCGTTCCTGCGTCTGCTCGCGCACCCGGACCTGGCCGGCGTCGGCGCCGTCCAGTCCCGCTCGACCGCCCTGTACGGGCTCGCCTCGCATCCCGCGTCGATCGCGTTCGGGCGGCAGTGGGGTCCGCTGCTGGTGCTGCGGCTGCGCAAGCGGCTCGGCACGGCGCAGCTCGACGACGGGCTCGGCCGGGCCGGCACCCTGCTGGAGCAGGCCCCGGCGGGTGACCGCCCGGCGCTCGTCGCCCGGCTGATGTCGCTGACCAGCCAGCAGCTGCGCCGGGAACTGGCACTCGCTCCCCCGCTGCGCCCGCCACGCCGCAAGATCACGCCGGAGAACCTGGGCGTCGACCGGGCCCACCCCAGTTGGCGGGTCCTGGCCGACGAGGTGGCCCGGGACTTCCCCGCGCTCACCCCCGACCAGCGCCGGGCGATGACCGACTGCCTGCAGGTCATCGAGGTCGCCGAGGCCGGCGAGTTCGACGCGTACCGGCCGCAGACCAGGATCGCGCTCGTCGACTCGTTCGAGAAGATGATGGTCGACGGGCAGATCCGCGTGCCGGATCTGACCATCGTCGCCAACCGCATGCGCGGCCGGCTCGCCGAGCACGTCTTCCTCGGTCCGCTGCCCGTCCTGCAGCAGACGATGTGGTTCCGCGGCGCGCGGATCGGCACCTGGCTGACCGGCCGGTCCAACCTGGACGGGCACTGGGTGGCCGGCGACGTGCCCTGTTTCCTCGAGCTGAAGTCCGACGCGATCCACCTCCAGACCGCCGCGGAGCAGCAGGCGACGGCCCGGCAGTACCTGCGCGACGCGCTCGGGGACTTCGAGAACATCCCGGCCGGATCGCAGTACCACCTCTGGTTCATCCGGGACCCGGGGCCGGACGGGCGGCAGCGGATGCTCGAGATCCTCCTGCCGCCGGGCGGCCCGATCGCGGGAGTGCACTTCGGGCCGGAGCCGCCGCCGGGAGTGCCGCAGCGGTGACCGCCGCAGCGCGACACCACGGCCGACAATCCGACCGGAGCGTCGGCGACCGGGATCGACACCCGGACTCCCGGCCCGGGCGATCCCCCCGACGAGGTCGTTGACCTGGGCGAGGCCAGGCACCTCGACACCGCCGGCGACTGCGGCCCCTGGCCGGACGACGAGCGGCTGATCGCGCCGCGCCCGTCGGGGTGACCCGATACCGGGCCCTCGCACGCCTCCGCACCCTGGCCGGCGACGCACTCGACGAGTGGGGCGCCAAACTCGACCGATGACGAAAAAACAGGCGTGCCGGCACGGCAAGTCCTTCACATCCGCGTGGAATCAGCAGGAAACGCGGAAATTCTTTCATCTATACATTTGAATGCATCGCCGTCTAGCATCACCTCCACCAGATCAACTTCCCGGATCCCTGCACCACCCCTGCACGGGATCCGGCGTCAGGAGAGGGACGACCGATGACACTCCCCCGCCCGTCCAGGCGCCACTGGCGTCTGGGCGTCGCAACAGCCGCGGTCACCGCCGCGGTGGCGTTCGGCACTCCAGCGACCGCCGCCCCCGCCGAGGGGCAGATCCTCCAGGCCGGCGGCGCCACCGCGGTCTCCGACTCGTACATCGTGGTGTTCAAGGACACCGCGGTGACCCGGGCCGAGGTCCCGGGCAGCGCCCGCACTCTGGCCGGTCGGCACGACGGCACCGTCGCCCGGACCTTCCAGCACACGGTGCGCGGGTTCGAGGCCCGGATGTCCGCCGCGCAGGCCCGGCGGTTGGCCGCCGACCCGTCGGTGAAGTACGTCCAGCAGAACCACGTCGTGCGGATCTCCGGTACGCAGAGCCCCACCCCGTCGTGGGGCCTGGACCGCAGTGACCAGCGCGACCTGCCGCTGAACAACTCCTACACCTACCCGAACAGCGGCTCCGGCGTCCGGGCGTACATCATCGACACCGGCATCCGGTTCTCGCACAGCGACTTCGGTGGCCGCGCGGTGACCGGTTTCGACTCGGTCGACGGCGGCTCGGCCGACGACTGCAACGGCCACGGCACCCACGTCGCGGGCACCGTGGGCGGCGCCGCGTACGGCATGGCCAAGAACGTCACCCTGGTCGGCGTCCGGGTCCTCGACTGTGGAGGCAGTGGCACGTACGCCGGGGTGATCGCCGGCATCGACTGGGTCACCGGCGACCACGACCCCGGCGAGCTGGCGGTGGCCAACATGAGCCTCGGCGGCGGGAAGGACCAGGCCGTCAACGACGCGGTCACCGCCTCCATCGCCGACGGCGTCAGCTACGCCATCGCGGCTGGCAACGACTACTCCGCCGACGCCTGCGGTGTCTCGCCGGCCAGCACCCCGAACGCGATCACCGTGGGGGCGACGACCAGCACCGACGCCCGGGCCGACTACTCCAACATCGGCACCTGCCTGGACATCTTCGGCCCGGGCTCGTCGATCACCTCGGCGTGGCACACCGGCGACAGCGCCACCAACACCATCAGCGGCACGTCGATGGCCACCCCGCACGTGGCCGGCGCCGCCGCGCTGGTACTCGCCGCCAACCCGTCGTACACCCCGCAGCAGGTCCGCGACAAGCTCGTCAACGACGCGACCAACGGCAAGGTCACCAACCCGGGCACCGGCTCACCGAACAAGCTGCTCTACGTCGGCAACATCAGCACGCCGACGCAGGACTTCGCCATGTCGGTGTCGCCGACCTCCGGAACGGTCAACCCGGGCAGCTCGGTCACCGCGACCGTCGGCACCACCACCACGGTCGGCAGCGCGCAGAACGTGACGTTCTCCGCCAACGGCCTGCCCGCCGGGGCCACGGCGAGCTTCAGCCCGGCGTCGGTCACCTCCGGCAACTCCGCCACGATGACCATCTCCACCACCGGCACCACCGCGCCGGGCACCTACCCGGTGACCGTCACCGGCACCGGCACGGTCACCACCCAGACCGCGTCGTACACGTTGACGGTCAACGGGCCGCCCGGCTGCTCGCAGACCAACGGCACCGACGTCAGCATCGGCGACAACACCACGGTGGAAAGCTCGATCACCATCAGCGGCTGCTCCGGCAACGCCTCCGCCACCAGCACCGTCGCCGTGAACATCGTCCACACCTACATCGGTGACCTCGTCGTCAGCCTCGTCGCCCCCGACGGCACCGCCTACACCCTGCACAACCGCAGCGGCGGCTCGACCGACAACATCAACCAGACCTACACCGTCAACCTCTCCAGCGAGGCCGCCAACGGCACCTGGAAGCTGCGGGTGCAGGACGCCGCCTCCGGCGACACCGGCTACCTCAACACCTGGACGCTCAACCTGGTCGGCGGGACGCCCCCGGACTGCACCGGCACGAACGGCACCGACGTCAGCATCGGCGACAACACCACGGTGGAAAGCTCGATCACCATCAGCGGCTGCTCCGGCAACGCCTCCGCCACCAGCACCGTCGCCGTGAACATCGTCCACACCTACATCGGTGACCTCGTCGTCAGCCTCGTCGCCCCCGACGGCACCGCCTACACCCTGCACAACCGCAGCGGCGGCTCGACCGACAACATCAACCAGACCTACACCGTCAACCTCTCCTCCGAGGCCCGTAACGGCACCTGGAAGCTGCGGGTGCAGGACGCCGCCTCCGGCGACACCGGCTACCTCAACACCTGGACGCTGACGCTCTAGCGGCAACGGCGTCACCAGCGCACCCCCACACCGGGGCCCCGGCTGAAGCTCCAGTCGGGGCCCCGACATCCGTTGCCGACCCGCACCCGGCGTGGCCTTCGCCGGTGCCGAGGGCTCGCCCTTCCGGTCAGGGTCCTCGTCAGCCGGGCCAACGGGTCCGGATTGGACCTGGTCGCCGCGCGGGCCAGCCTTCCTACGATGACCGTCGACGCCTCGGACACCGCCGGGAGGACCTCATGCCGGAGCGTTTCGCCGACCTGTCCACGCCGCTGATCGCCGACGCCTGCGTACGGCTGGGCGTGCCGCCGCGCGCGGCGCCGGCCGGGATCCGGGCGGTCGTCCCCGGCCACCGCCTCGCCGGGCGGGTGCTGCCGGTGCGCCACCACGGCAGCGTCGACGTGTTCCTGGAGGCGTACGCGGGCGCGGCCCCTGGGGACGTGCTGGTGATCGACAACGGCGGCCGGACGGACGAGGCGTGCGTCGGCGACCTGGCGGTGCTGGAGGGGGCCGCGGCCGGCGTCGCCGGCGTCGTGGTGTGGGGCCTGCACCGGGACACGCCCGAGCTGGTGGAGATCGGCCTGCCCGTGTTCAGCTACGGCAGCCTGCCGGTGGGCCCGGACCGCCTCGACGAGCGGGAGCCGGAGACGCTCGCCAGCGCCCGGATCGGGCCGCACCTGGTGAGTGCCGACGATCTTGTCATCGCCGACGACGACGGGGTGCTCTTCGTCCCCGCCGCGAACGCCGGGGAGGTGTTGGCGGCGGCGCAGCGGATCCGGGGCGTCGAGCGGGTCCAGGCGCAGCGCATCCGCGCCGGCGAGACGCTGCGCGAGCAGACCGGGTTCGCCGACTACCTCGCCCACCGCGCCACGGACCCCGGCCACACCTTCCGGCAGCACCTGCGGCGCGTGGGCGGCGCGATCGAGGAGTGACCGCCCGGGACCGAGCCCGCCGGTTCGGCCCCGGGTTCGGCGTGGGTTCGCCACCGGGCTGGGCGTCGGGGTCGGCCTCGGTTCGCCGCCGGTCGCCGCCTGGCCCGGCATCGTCTCCGTTCGCGCCGGGCGGCACCACGTGAGGGTGGTCATAGCGGCTGGACGCACCACCACGGGGGGCTGCTAGCCTCGTCGGCAGGTCATGAGCGCCAGCGTCAAGCCCCGGCTCGCTGGCCGGCAACCCTCGTCCGCGCAGGGGTGCCCCGGGTGAAGACCAGGCACCGGAGCAGCTTCGGTGCAAGCGTGGCCTGGTTCCCAGGTCAGCAACGACCGAGGAGAGCCATGTCCTTCCGCATCTGCGTACCGACGGTCCCCGCCGCGGCCCCGACGCCGCCGTTGACCCGGCGCCGCCACGTCGACATGATGCGGGTCTGCAGCGCCTCGTGTCGCCCCGGCGACCCGCGCTAGCCACGCACCAGACCCCCTTCCCAGGACCACCCCAGCGGTACGCCCACCGGGCGCACCGCCGGCGACGCACGCCCGTGCCCGCCGTCGGAGACCCCTTTCGGAGACACCTGTGCGATTCCTTCCCGCCCTCACCCGCGCCGCCGCCCTCGGCGTCGCTGCCGTCCTCGCCGCCACCGCCCTGACCGCCTGCGGCGACGACGCGACCGAGGCGACCGACAACCCGTACAACCTGCTCCAGCCGGGTGTGCTGCGCACCGGCACGCTCACGGACGCCCCGCCGAACGTCTACCTCAAGGACGGCAAGTTCACCGGCTTCGACAACGACCTGCTCACCGCGGTCGCCGCGAGGGTCGGCCTGAAGGTCGAGTTCGTCGGGACGGACTTCTCCGCGCTGCTCTCGCAGGTCAACAACCGCAAGTTCGACGTCGGAAGCTCCTCGATCACCATCACCGAGGCCCGCAAGAAGACCGTCGACTTCGGCAACGGCTACGATTTCGGCCACTTCGGGCTCGACGTGCCGGCCAATTCGTCGATCACCGGTTTCGACCAGCTCGCCGGCAAGCGGGTCGTGGTCGTGCAGGGCACCGTCCAGGACGACTACGCCACCGGCGAGGGTCTCGACCCGGTCCGGGTGCCCGACTACAACGGCGCGATCAACCAGCTCAAGGCCGGCACCGCCGACGCCTGGATCGCCCCCGCCGAGATCGGCGACAAGTCGGCCGCCGACAGCAACGGCAAGATCAAGGTGGCGGGGAAGCTGCTCAGCCCGGCCCCGACGGCGTACGCGTTCGCCAAGGGCAACGACAAGCTGCGCGAGGCGCTGAACAAGGGCCTCGACGAGGTGATCGCCGACGGCACGTGGAGCCGCCTGCAGGCCCAGTACTACCCGGGCCGCCCGATCCCCGCCGACTTCAAGCCGGGCAGCGGCACCGTCCCGGTGCCGTCGGCCTCGGCCGCCTCCTGACACCTACGGACGACGAGCGAGCGGGACGGTAGGAGAACACGATGGATCCGTTGAGCACCCTGTGGGAGACCTTCTTCGACTGGGACTCCATGCGCGAGGCGCTGCCCGAGATGCTGACGGTCGGGCTGCCCAACACGCTGATCCTCGCGATCTCCGCCGCCCTGCTCGGCTCGGTGCTGGGCATGGGGCTGGCCGTCGCCGGCATCTCGCGTACCCGATGGTTGCGCTGGCCGGCGCGGGTCTACACCGACGTGTTCCGCGGCCTGCCGGCCGCGGCGACCATCCTGCTCATCGGCGTCGGTCTGGCGCCGCTGGGCATGGAGGTGTGGGGCCCCAACCCGTATCCCCTGGGCATCCTGGCGCTGTCGCTGATCGCGGCGGCCTACATCGGCGAGATCTTCCGCTCCGGCATCCAGTCGGTGGAGGCCGCCCAGTTGGAGGGGGCCCGGGCGCTGGGCCTGTCCTGGGGCGAGGCGATGCGCCTGGTGATCGTGCCGCAGGGCATCCGCCGGGTGCTGCCGGCCTGGGTGAACCAGCTGATCGCGCTGATCAAGGACTCGAGCCTGGTCTACTTCCTCGGCCTGCTGGCCAGCCAGCGGGAGCTGTTCCGGATCGGGCAGGACTACGCGGCGAACACCGGCAACCAGTCGGCGCTGCTGCTGGCCGGCCTGTTCTACCTGGCGCTGACCGTGCCGCTGACCCACGTCGTGAACTGGATCGACCGGCGGCTGCGGCACGGCCGGCAGGCCGCCGCGCCCGCCGACGACGACGACCTCGACCTGGCGCTGCCGGGCGCGGCGGGAGGAAACCAGCGATGAGCATCGACACGACGACCTCGGTGAGCCTGAGCGTCCGCGACGTGCACCTGGCCTTCGGGTCGCACCGGGTGCTGCGCGGCGTGGACCTGGACGTCGCGCGGGGCGCGACGGCCTGCGTGATCGGCCCGTCCGGCTCGGGCAAGTCCACGCTGCTGCGCGCCATCAACCGGCTCATCGAGCCCGACCGGGGCGACGTGCTGCTCGACGGGCGCAGCGTGCTGGGCGACGATCCGGACGCCCTGCGGCAGCGGGTCGGCATGGTCTTCCAGCAGTTCAATCTCTTTCCGCACATGAGCGTGCTGCGCAACATCACCCTCGCGCTGCGCCGGATCAGGAAGCTTGGTGAGGACGAGGCGGTGGCGGTCGCCCGCGACCACCTGGAGCTGGTGGGGCTCGCGGCCAAGGCCGACGCCCGGCCGGCGCACCTGTCGGGAGGGCAGCAGCAGCGGGTCGCGATCGCCCGCGCGCTGGCGTTGCGGCCGCAGGTGATGCTCTTCGACGAGGCGACCTCGGCTCTGGACCCGGAGTTGGTCAAGGGGGTGCTGGGGCTGATGGCCGAGCTGTCCGCCGGCGGCATGACGATGGTGGTGGTCACCCACGAGATGGGCTTCGCCCGCGAGGTCGCCGACACCGTCGCGTTCATGGATCGCGGCGTGGTGCTGGAGGCCGGCGAGCCGGCCGCGATCTTCGAGGGGGCGGAGCACCCCCGGCTGCGCCGCTTCCTCTCCCAGGTGCTCTGACCCCGCCGCGACATCCCCACCGAGGAGGACCACCGGCACTGCCGGGAACACGGGCCCCGGCCGCTACTTCTTCACGTCCTTGTGCCGGTAGGTGACCTTCGACTCGGACGTCCCCTTCCCGGTCACGATCGGCTCGTGGTCGAGGGCCGCCTCACGCATGCGCTCGCCCGCCGTGTCGGAAACGGGCGAGGTGTGGAAACCGGCGCCTGCATTCCTCCTTCCTGTCGCTGACCGCGGTGAAGTGGGTGACGACCTCCTTGGCCCCGTGCTCCTCGGTCTTCGCCGTCACGAACTCGGCCGCGATCTCCAGCAACGGAGCGACCTGGCCGGTCACCGGGCTGACGACCCACGGCCACCTGCGCGTCGCTGCCCGTGATCCCCGACCTCGACACGGACGGTCACCCGGACGGCCGGGCGGCTCCTTATTGACCAGCGGCGGAGGTCTGGGCAATATCTTCCACAACACAGGCGGCCACTGGAGTTTCCTTTCACGCACCCTTTCCCACCCCCGACCCGGCCGCACAGGAGATGCCATGCACCTCGACCACTCCGAACTGGACCGTCGGACCCTGCTGCGGGCCGGCCTCGGCGCCGCCACGGTCGCGGTCGTCGGAAGCGAACTCGCCTTCCCCGCCGCCGCGCAGGCGGACCCCGGCGCCGACCTGGACTGGATCTACAGCTGCGACGAGTGGGGCGCGCGTCCGCCGGCGGACCCGCTGTCGGTCAGCGCCATCCCCACCAACAAGATCATCGTGCACCACATGGCGTTCCCGAACGTCACCGACTACTCCGAGGCGCAGGCGATCAAGCTGGCCCGCGACTGCCAGGACCTGCACATGGACGGCAACCGCTGGTCCGACACCGGCCAGCACTTCACCGTCAGCCGCGGTGGATACGTCATGGAGGGGCGCCGGGGCAGCCTGGAGCGGCTGCAGGCCGGCGACCGGCAGATGATCTCGGCGCACTGTCCGGGCGAGAACGGCCGGGCGATCGGCATCGAGAACGAGGGCACGTACGTCACCGAGACGCCGCCGGAGGCGTTGCTGGACTCGCTGGTCAAGCTCTGCACGACCATCTGCCGGCAGTACGGTCTGCACGCCCACGACATCTTCGGGCACTGGGACTTCCGCACCACGCAGTGCCCCGGCGCCGCCTTCTACCGGCAGTTCCCCGTCCTGCGCCGCCGGGTGTTCGAGGCGCTCGACACCGACCTGGCGGACGTGCCGGCCCGCCGCTGGCCGGACCTGTGGCGGTTCGTCGGCTCGCCGTCGGTGCGGGTCGTGCAGTACCTGCTGGCCCACCGCGGCTACACCGTGCCGGTCAACAGCGTCTTCGACGCCGCCACCGTCGCGGCCGTGCAGGACTGGCAGTACCGCAACGGCATCCCGGTCGACGTCGACGCCACGCTCACCGCGCCGACCTGGGAGACGCTGGCGCCGGAGCTCGACAAGGACGCCGCCGGGATCCCGGTCAGCGCCGCCCAGTTCATGCTCAACTTCAAGGGGTGGGCGGACGTCGCCGTCACCGGCGAGTACGACCACGCCACCAAGAAGGCCGTCCAGGATCTCCAGGCGCTGCACGGCCTGCCGCGCAACGGCAAGCTCACCACCAACACGTGGTGCGTCCTCGTCGGCGGCGTCGTGCGCCACTCCTTCCGGCACTGACCGCCCGCGGCCCGTGGGACGACCTCCCGCTCCCACGGGCCGCGGAACGTGGGCGCGCCTCGTCCACATCCGGCCCCTGATCTGCGACGATGACGCCTTCACGACCGGAGGAGGGTGCTGTGGCGTCTCGGCTCAACCCGTACATCAGCTTTCCGGGCACCGCACGGGAGGCGATGGAGTTCTACCAGCGTGTGTTCGGCGGCTCGCTGTCGATGAGCACCTTCGGCGAGTTCGGCACCGACGATCCCGCGCTGACCGACAAGATCATGCATGCGATGTTGGAGACCGACCGGGGCTACACCCTGATGGCCTCGGACACCGCGCCGGGGATGGAGCACGATCCGGGCAACAACGTCGCCGTCAGCCTCAGCGGCGACGACGCCGACGAGCTGCGCGGCTACTGGGAGAAGCTCGCCGACGGCGGCACGGTGACCATGCCGCTGGAGAAGCAGATGTGGGGCGACGAGTTCGGCATGTGCGTCGACCGCTTCGGCACCAGATGGATGGTGGACATCGGCCAGCCCCAGCGCTGACCTCGGGAGCGCTCCCGCGGCCCGGCGGGCCGGCCGGAGGTGTACCGGCGGCGCGACCGGGTACCGACCGCTGTCCGACGGGTCCGCGGCGCGCACCGGCGCGCCCGGGCCCGCAGCCGCCGGTCAGGGGGTGCACCGATGCCGTCGACGCCGCCGAGCGCGCCTGCCGCCGGGACCCCCGCCGCCCGCGCGACGCCGCCGCGCCCGCCGGCCGCCCGCCCCGGCGGGACCCTCTCCGGCCGCAGGAGGTCCCGCCGGCCGCGGCCGCCCCGGACGCCGGTGCCACGCCGGCCGCCGGACCGATGAGCGGCGTCCGGAACCTGCGGGTCCGACCGGATCTGCTCTACGTGGCGAGCGGCTGGAGCACGCTGGTCACCGACGTGCGCGGCCGGATCACCGGCGCCGACCCGCAGGGCTTCTTCGCGCGCAACACCCGGGTGCTCAGCACGGAGCGCCTCGCCGTGGACGGCCGCGAGCCGGTGCCGTTCAGCACGGCCAACGTGGCCGGCCACGCCCAGCTCTCGTACGCGGCACTCGGCGACGGTGAGACACTGCCCTCCCGCGCGGCCTACCTCCTGGTGGAGCGCTTCGTCGGCGAGGGGCTGCGCACCCGGCTGACCGTGGTCAGCTACGCCCCGGTGCCGCTGGAACTGGAACTGCGGATCGATCTCGCCGCCGACTTCGCCGACACCAGCGAGGCCGAGACCGGCCGCCGGGTGCAGTCGGGCGCGGTCGACGCGAGCTGGCACCCCGACGACCGCGAGCTGCGCCTGACCTACCGGTGCGACGGCCTCGACCGGGCGGTGGCGATCGGCGTACACGCGGATTCGCCCGTCCGGTACGTGGACGACGCCGTCCTGGTCGCGGTCGCGGTGCCGCCCCGGGGGTCGGGCCGGGTGGAACTCGTGGTCGAGCCGATCTTCGCGGGACGGCGTCTCGCCGCGCCGCCGCCGACCTTCGCCGAGCCGGGCGACGACGCGGCCCGCGCCCGCGCCCACCTCGCCCGGGAACTGACCCGGCTGAGCAGCAGCAACTTCGACGTCACGGCGGCCTGGCGGTGCGCGGTCGACGACCTGGCGGTGCTGCCGCTGGGTGAGCCGGCCGGGCCGACGGCGCCGATGGCCGGCCTGCCGATCTACCAGGAGATCTTCGGCCGCGACACGATGACCGCGTCGTGGCAGGCCCTGCTCGCCGGGCCGACGATGCTGGCGGACAGCCTGCGGCTCAACGCCGGCCACCTCGGGCGGCGCATCGACGACTGGCGCGACGAGGAGCCCGGCAAGCCGTTGCACGAGGCCCGCCGGGGCCCGGTGTCCGCGCTCGGGCTCGACCCGTTCAGCGGCTACTACGGCGACTGGTCGACCGCGCCGGACTTCCTGATCTTCCTCGGGCAGTACTTCGCGTGGACGGGGGATCTCGACACGGTGCGGGACCTGCTGCCGGTCGCGCGCCGCGCGCTGGACTGGATCGACCGGTACGGCGACCCCGACCGGGACGGCTTCCTCGAATACCACTGCCGGTCCCGGGCCGGGCTGAAGAACCAGGGCTGGAAGGACTCGGACACCGCGATCGTCGACGAGCGCGGCGAGGTGGTGCCCAACCCGATCGCGACCAGCGAGTTGCAGGCGTACTGGTACGCCGCGCTGCGGCACGCCGCCGTGGTGTTCGCCGCGGCCGGTCACCCCGCGCTCGGCGCCCGGCTGCTCCGCCGGGCCACGGTCCTTCGCCGCCGCTTCCACCGCGCCTTCTGGATGCCCGAGCGGGGCTGTCACGCCATGGCGCTCGACCCGGACAAGCGGCAGGTGCGTTCGGTCAACTCCAACGACGGTCACCTGCTCGCCACCGGGATCGTGCCGGCCCGGCTCGCTCCCCTGGTCGCCGACCGGCTGCTGGCCGACGACATGTTCAGCGGCTGGGGGGTGCGCACCCTGTCGTCGGCACACCCGGCGTACAACCCGTTCAGCTACCACCGGGGCAGCGTCTGGCCCGTGGAGGCGGGCACGATCGGCCTCGGGCTGGCCCGGTACGGCTGCTGGGAGCACCTGCACCGCCTCGCTGAGGGGATGTTCGCCGCGGCGGCGCTCTTCACCGAGCACCGCCTGCCGGAGGTGCTCAGCGGCCTGCCGCGCGACGACGCGCACCCGCACCCCGGCGTCTACCCGAACTCGTGCTCCCCGCAGGCCTGGTCCGCCAGCGCGGTCGTCGCGCTCACCCAGGCGCTGCTGGCGCTGCGCCCGGCCGCGCCGCTGCGGACGATCTTCGTCGACCCGCACCTGCCCGAGTGGCTGCCGGACCTCGTCCTCGAGGGCGTGCAGGTCGGCGGGCGCACCGTCGACCTGACCGTCCGGCGTGGACGCGGCGGGCGTACGTCGCTGCGCGCCCGCGGCGACCGGATCGCGGTGGTGCGCCGGCCCACGCTCCAGGCGATGTCCGCCCGCCGGCACCGCCCCTGACCGGCCGCGCATCCGGGACCGCCGGCGCCTCCGCCGGCTCGAAACGCCCGAACGGGCCGGTTTCGGGACGACCCTCGCGGTCGCCACTGTCCGACCGGCGTCCCGCACCGTACGCGCTGCTGTCGGCGCAGGTCGGATAGCGGCGGAACCAGCCAGCGGGACTAGGATCCTGTCGTGGCCGACGCGGGGCTCATCCAGGACGACGAGCGGTTACGCCGTCTCGAGGCGGTGACCGACGCCGCCCTGTCCCGGCTCGACGCGGCCGACCTCTTCGACGAGCTGCTCGATCGCGTCCGGGATCTGCTCGGCGTCGACACCGCGGCCATCCTGCTGCTGGACGCGCACGCCCAGCAGCTCGTGGCCACCGCCGCCAAGGGTCTCGAGGAGGAGGTCCGGCGAGGCTTCCGCGTCTCGGTCGGCCGGGGTTTCGCCGGCCGGATCGCGCTGACCCGACGGCCGGTGGTCATCGAGGAGGTCACCCCCGACGCGGTGGTCAACCCCGTCCTGCTGGCGATGGGCCTGAGGTCGCTGCTGGGCGTGCCGATATTCGCCCGCGGTGAGCTCATCGGCGTGCTGCACGTCGGCACGCTGCGTCACCGCCAGTTCACCGCCGACGACGTCCGCCTGCTGGAGCTGGTCGCCGACCGGGCCAGCCTCGCCCATTTCGCCCGGGCGAACAACCTGGCGCAGACCGCCGCCCTCGCCCTGCAGCGCAGCCTGCTGCCCAACCAGCTGCCCGAGGTGCCCGGTCTGGCCATGGCCGCCCGGTACGTGCCCGGTCACGTCGCCGGCGTCGGCGGGGACTGGTACGACGTCTTCAGCCTGCCGTCGGGCTGGCTGGGGCTGGTGATCGGCGACGTGTCGGGGCACGGCCTGCAGTCGGCCGTGGTGATGGGGCGCGTCCGCAGCGCGCTGCGCGCGTACGCGCTGGTCAGCGACGATCCGGCGGAGGCGTTGGCGCTGCTGGACCGGAAGGTCTCCCACTTCGAGGCCGGCAGCCTGACGACGGCCCTCTACGTCATGGTCTCCCCCGACAGGGGCAGGATCCGGATCTCCAGCGCCGGGCACCTGCAACCCGTCCTCGCCGTGCCGGGCCGGCCGGGCGCCCTGGTCCCGGTCCCCGTCGACCCTCCGCTCGGCACGGGTCGCCGCCCGCCCGCCCGCCGGCAGACCGAGGTGGACCTTCCGCCGGGGGCCGTCCTGGCCTGCTTCACCGACGGGCTCGTCGAACGCCGCGACGAGGTCATCGACGTCGGTGTCCAGCAGCTCGTCGACGCGGTCCGGCCGGACCCTCCCGAGGAGGTCTGCCGCACCGTCATGGCGGCCCTCGGCGTCGAGCAACCGACCGACGACATCGCCCTGCTGGTCGTCCGTCGGCAGCCGACGCACGGCTGATCCGGCCGGGTCCGCGCCGCCAGCCCGTTTGGCGGAGGGCGATCGCGGAAAGAGTGGCGGGCATGAAGTGGGCAAGTCGAGCCGTACCCGCCGCCGTCGCCGCCGTCGCGGCCCTCGCCGCGCGCGACCTGATCCAGCGCGACCACGCGTTGCTGCGCAACTTCCCGGTCCTCGGCCGGGCCCGCTACCTGCTCGAGTCGATCGGGCCGGAGCTGCGCCAGTACATCGTCGCGGGCAACAACGAGGAACGCCCGTTCACCCGCGACCAGCGCCGCTGGGTGTACGCGTCGGCGAAGCAGCAGAACAACTACTTCGGCTTCGGCACCGACAACGACATCGAGTTCACCCCCGGCTATCCGATCATCAAGCACCGCACCTTCGGCCGCGCCGTACCGCCGTCCGCTCCGGGTGCCGGGCACGACGTGCGGCTGCCGTGCGCGAAGGTGCTCGGCGCCGCCCGGGGCCGGGCCCACGCCTTCCGGCCCGAGTCGGTGGTGAACATCTCCGGGATGAGCTTCGGATCGCTCTCCGGCAACGCCGTGGAGGCCCTCAACCGGGGCGCGGCGCTGGCGGGCTGCCTGCAGAACACCGGCGAGGGTGGGCTGTCCCCGTACCACCGCAAGGGCGGTGACCTGGTCTTCCAGATCGGCACGGCGTACTTCGGCTGCCGCGACGAGCAGGGCCGGTTCAGCCTCGACCGGCTCAGGGACCTCGTCGCCGGGGCGCCCGTACGGGCGCTGGAGGTCAAGCTCAGCCAGGGCGCCAAGCCCAGCCTCGGTGGCCTGCTGCCGGCCGCCAAGGTCTCCGCAGAGATCGCCGCGACCCGGGGCATCGCGCCGGGGCGGGACTGCGTGAGCCCGTCCCGGCACGCCGAGTTCTCCGACTGCGACAGCCTGCTCGACTGGGTGGAGCTGCTCACCGCCGAGACCGGCCTGCCGGTGGGCATCAAGGCCGCGGTGGGCGACCTCGGCTTCTGGGAGGAGCTGGCCACCCTGATGCGCGACACCGGGCGCGGGGTCGACTTCGTCACCGTCGACGGCGGCGAGGGCGGCACGGGCGCCGCGCCGTTGATCTTCACCGACTCGGTGTCGCTGCCGTTCCAGCAGGGCTTCACCCGGGTCTACAGGGTCTTCGCCGAACGCGACCTGCACGAGCAGGTGGTCTTCGTCGGCGCCGGCAAGCTCGGCCTGCCCGACAACGCCGTGGTGGCGTTCGCGCTGGGCTGCGACATGGTCAACGTCGGCCGGGAGGCGATGCTGGCGATCGGCTGCATCCAGGCCCAGAAGTGCCACACCGACACGTGCCCCACCGGGGTCGCCACGCAGAACCAGTGGCTCGCCCGGGGCCTCGACCCGACCCGGAAGTCGGTCCGCGCGGCCAACTACGTCAGGACCCTGCGGCGGGACCTGGTCAAGGTCGCCGAGGCGTGCGGCGTCGAGCACCCGGGCCTGATCGACACCGACGCCATCGAGGTCCTCGACGGCCGCACCGCCTCCCACCCGCTGCACGAGGTGTACGGGTACCGTCCCGGCTGGGGCCTGCCATCCGCCGCCGACCGGGCGGAGATCGTACGCCTGATGACGGCGGAGGCGCCGCAGGGCGGCAGCGCCCCGCCCTCGCCAACCGCGATGCCGTGATCGCCTGTCAGCCGCGCGTCACGGACTCCAACGTCAGCCACGGAGCACCGCCGATCGCGACCGCCATTCCCGGGCCAACATCGCGAACACGAGCCGGTCGGCCCACTCGCCACGGAACAGGTAGCTCTCGACATGCCGCGCCTCGCACCGCATCCCCAGCCGGGTCATCAGCCGGGCCGACGCCTCGTTGCCGGCGTGGCACCGGCCGTAAACGCGGTGCAGGCCGAACTCCTCGAAGCCCCATCCCAGCAGCGCCGCCACGGCCTCGGTGGCCAGCCCCCGGCCTGAGAACTCCGGGTTGAAGACGTAACCGATCTCGGCGGTGCCGTCGGCCTGGCTCCGCCAGACCAGCTCGACGGTGCCGGTCACCCGCCCGTCCAGCTCGGCGGCCAAGGTCAGGATGTCGCCCTCGGCACGCAGCCCGTCCTCGCGGGTCATCGTCGCCACCGACTCCCGCGACTGCTCGCGGCTGCGCGGCTCGTTGCCGAGCATCCAGCGGCACACGTCGGGCCGGCGCTGGTACGCGTACACGTCGTCGAGGTCGTCCATCGTGACCGGCCGGAGGGTGAGCCGGCGCGCGCGAATCGGGGTGAACACGGCCGGAGCGTACGGGATCCGGCCCGTTCGGTCCGGACCGTTTCGACAGAGCCAGAGGCAGGCGGCCCGGGCCGACCTGGCGCATACCGCACCGCTGCAGTCGCAAAACGCGAGGAGTTCGTCCAGATCGTCGACGATCTTGGGCGGCCCGGCCGAATTTGCGCCGTAGGCCAGGGGCACCGAACGGCTCAGTCGTGGAGAGTGACGTTGGGCAGTGGGCGGCCAGTGGCGTCGAACAACACGGCTCCACAGTCGCAGCGCTCGTCGGCCAGGGTCTGGGTCGCCGACAGTTGCCAGACCAGCATCTCCGAGCAGTTCGGGCAGTCCAGGCTGACCAGGGTCTCTTCGGGTTCCGAGTCCCAGGCCCGCACCGGGAGGCCCTGGTGCATCAACCCGGTCAACTCACGCTCACCGGTCAGCGCCACCAGTACCTCGTAGGTGTCGGTGCCGTTGTCCCGTACCACGAGCGTGCAGCCGAGATCTGCCAGCACACCGGACAGATGATCGAGCTGGCGGACCGGGAAATCACCGCGGCGCAGAGTCGGGTCGGCCTCGGCCGCGTGGTAGAGGACGTTGGTGTCGACGTCTGTCGGCTCTGCCCCGAAGGCCCGTACCCGACCAGCCACGAACGCCGCCAGCTGGCCTGGGTAATCCTCACCAGTCCAGTCCATCGTGAACATCACACTGTCGACTCGGACCCCCCGAACCCGCTCGCCGGGGGTCAGGACCAGCTCTTCCAGCTCTGCCACGACGATCACGCTATCAACTGCCGGGCGGCGGACCGTACCGTTGTTGTGCCGTTGTCGTGCATGACCAACGCCAGCCTCCGCGCCTATCTGTGCGACCTCTTAACACTCAGACGATCACCGATGGGCTGCGATCCCTTCACGCTGGGGCGGCCCGCGACTACGAAGCCCTACCGACCGGCTCGCTCCGTCAACGGGCGTGGCGCTGAAGGCGATGGCCGTCGGCGGTGGTGAGCCAAGAGCCGTCGCCGAGCGGTTCGAAGTCGTACTGTTCAGCAGAGAACGGTGCCATCTGCCCTCGGACCTCGCCGGTTCGCGGGTCGACGATGTACCGCTCGAACCACTCCTCCTCATCGTCGGCCTCGCCGATGACGGTCACAACGGCGGTGTCGTCGCCGAGGTAGCCACCAACCCACTCGACGAACACGCCGTCGGCATCATGGCCGAGCGACTCCGCCGTTACTCGCGCGACGACTACGCCGTCGGGATACGCATGGAAAGCGGCGTCATGCTGATCGTGGTCCACGGTCATGAAATGGCGGCCGCCCGGCGCTACGTCGACAAGGACCCGATGCGGCCACGGATACTCGGTCAGCTCGATCCGACCGTTCTCGAAGCGACCCCGGTAGATCAGCGAGCCATCCTGCCCTTCCCCCACATTCAGCAGCATGTGCCTACCGTCTGGATGGGCGAAGTGCCTGCCCCCGTGACCGGCCGAACACAAGTCCACCTGCGCCATCACCCGGCCGGTACCCGCGTCGACGGCCAACCACTGATCGGCGCCGGTACCGCGCGCCGTCGCGTCAGGTCGGAACACCCACACGATCATTCCGTCCAAGGAGTAGGCGCAGCAGCTATGGACGATGGGCCACGGTGCCGCAGCGGGGATGAAGTCGAGCTGCCACAGCCTCCGTCCGGTACGGTCGATACACGTCACGTGGTCGGGCATCGCGTACACCGCGCGGCTCAGGTCGGGTGCTACGGCATGGTCGTCCAACTCCATGTGCGCCCCAACGGGAAAGGTCCCTGCGGGCACCACGTCCGACACCGGCGCTGAGCCGACAGAAATCTCGTAGGCCAGCACAAGCCCATCCCGGTACCGGGATCGCACACGAAATTGCGTCATGGCGCAGGACGGTAGCCGACCCGAAGGCGGGACTCGTGACCGACGTGCCAGCCCAACTTCGTTGGAATTCGATCGCCGAGGCGGGGCTCTCTCAGCGGCACGACCACTGGCACCCGGATGCGCACCGGTGCAGGATCGAACAATTGTCAAGAGTTGTGGATGCAGTGGTCCTATAGGCCACTCCGGCCTGACAGGCTCGAATCCCGAGGCCGATGGACAGGTGAGTCTTGCCGGTGCCGGGCGGGCCCAAGAAGACGACGTTCTCCTTCGACGCCGCGAAGTCGAGGGTGCCGAGGTGAGCAGTGTCTTGTGCCCCTGCGTGCCCCCACACTGCCAGGATGCGGCAACGCTTTGGTCGCTTGCGCCCAGCCACCCCGCGAACGGCCCAGGGCGTGATCGGCCGGGCTCGGCTCGACTCCGCCCGGCGATTCCTTCTGCAGAGGGTCGAATCGCCTCGTCACCGCTGTGGGTGGCCACGAGGTCTCCGGTCAAACACCGCCTAGCATCGCCGGAATGTCGATCACTCCTCGGCGGTGCCGGATCCTGATGCTCGCGGCGGCGGCCGTGTTCCTCGCGGTCGCCCTCGTCATCCGCGCGACGGCCGGCGGCGGCCTCGAACAGCACTCCGGCACCGCCCTGTACGGGTCCATGGTCTGGGCCGGGGTGCTGTTCCTCCGGCCGCGCACGGCGCCGTTGTCGGCGGGCGCGGTGGCGGTCGCCTTCTGCTGGGCGGTCGAGGTGTCGCAGCTGACCGGCATCCCGGCGGCGCTGTCGGCGCGCAGCCTGGTGGCCCGGCTCGTGCTCGGCGTCCAGTTCGACCCGGTCGACCTCGCCTGGTACCCCGTCGGAGTGCTGCCGCTGGTGGCGCTGGCGCAGCTCGTGCGCCACACCCGCCGGCGCGCGGACTGAACGGTCGGCGCCGATAATCGGGGGCGCCGGGAGGCCCGCCCCGCCTATCGTGGCGCAGTGCTGATCAGACGCGAGACCCCCGCCGACATCGACGCCGTCCGGGCGGTGCACCTCGCCGCCTTCGCCGACCCCGACAAGCCGGACGCCGTACCGGTGGAGGCCGGGCTGGTGGACGCGCTGCGGGCGGACGCCGGGTGGCTGCCCGCCTTCTCCCTCGTCGCGACCGACGACGACGGGCAGGTCGTGGGGCACGTGGTGTGCACCCGGGGCCGGGTGGCCGGCGAGCCGGTCGCGCTGGGGCTGGGGCCGCTCGGCGTGTTGCCGGCCTGGCAGCGGCGCGGGGTCGGCTCCGCGCTGATGCACGCGGTGCTCGGCGCGGCCGACGCGCTCGACGAGCCGCTGGTGGTGCTCCTCGGCCACCCCGACTACTACCCCCGCTTCGGGTTCGGCCCGGCCGTCGACCTCGGCGTCACCCCACCGCAGCCGTGGGGGCCGCGGTACTTCATGGCGCGTCCGATGAGCGCCTGGCGGCCGTCGATCCGGGGCGAGTTCACCTACGCCCGCCCCTTCGACGACTTGTAGGCGGCCCCGACGGCCTTTGCCGCCTGCCGATCGTCCGGCATTATTGACGGATGGGAGAGGTGTTACCGATGCCGAGCTTCGGTGACCTGTTCACCGACCTGCGCGGCAGCGACCGGACGATGCGGGTGAGCTGGCATCCCGAGCGGGGCGCCGTGGTGCTGTCCCTGTGGTCGGGCACGGTGTGCCGGGGGTCCTTCCGGCTGGCCGCCGCCGACCTGCCGAGGCTGCTGTCGCTGCTCACCGACATCACCGCCCCCGCCCCGGACGGGCCCGCGCAGGGCGCCGCACCGGCCCGCCCCCGTGCCGCCTCGGCCGTGGAGCAGACCGGCGAGATCGACCGGCCCGCCCCTCGCGGCCTGCTCCCGATCGTCGCTGCCCCGCGCGCCGCCTGACAGTTCCGCACACCTCCACGTCACCCGCCCTGTCGGCTGGCGTGGTGGTCAGGTCTTCGCCGGCAGTGGGATTGGCGGGCGCGGGATGTTGTCATGGGCGGCGCCCTCCACTACGCGGGGCGGTCCTGCCGGGGTTGGACCGCCCGGTAGGTTTCGCAGGCCAGGTTGACGAGTTCGGTGAGGTGGGCGGGTGGGTCGTCCTTCCACCAGGCCAGCCAGACCGGTATCGGCTGGGCGTCGCGGACGGCGCGGTACGCCACCCCTGGCCTGGGGTTCTGGTTGGCGGTGGCCTCGGAGGTGATGCCGACCGCCTGGCCGGCGGCGATGAGGGTGAGCCACTCGTCGACGCCGTGGGTGGTGCGGATGGTCGCGGGTTCGGCGCCCGGCTGGAACAGTGCGGGTGTGGTGGTGCCGGTTCGGCTGTCGATGGCGACGGGGTATCTGGCCAGGTCGGCGGTGCGTACCGATCGTCGCCGGGCCAGCGGGTTGTCGGTGGCCACGGCGGCGTAGCGGGTTTCCACGCCGAGCAGTGCGGTCTCGAAGCGGGGATCGACCAGGTGCCGGCGGATCACGGCGACGTCGGCCGTGCCCTCGCTGAGCCCGGCGGTCGGGGTGTTGGACTGGACGAACACCAGCGGCACCTGGGGGTGGGCGGCGGCCCAGGTCTTCTGCAGTCGTCTGGTGTGTTTGCCCAGCGCCGCCCAGGCGTAGCCGACGCGCAGCTCGGTGCGGGATTCCTCGACGATCCGTCGCAGGTGGGCGACCTCGTCGAGCACCCGGCGCGCGGCGGCGACGACGCGGGTGCCGGTGCCGGTGAGCGAGACGTGCCGGGTCGTTCGCTGGAGCAGGCGAGCGCCGAGCGCCGCCTCCAGGGCGCTGACGGAACGCGAGACCGCCGCTTGGGAGACCCCCAGGACAGCCGCCGCGTCGGTGAAGGTTCCGGCGTCGACCACCGCGACGAGCGTGCGGAGCTGACGCAGCTGCACATCCATACGCCGAGCGTATAACTCTGGCGGCTGGTGCATTTCTGGTATTGGTCGGCGCGCGTCGACACTGCCGTCATGACCGTGAAGACGGCAGGTGAAGTTGCTGCTCAGGGCCCCCGCCGACCGACCGGCGACGACCGTGGGCCGCTGCTGCACGGGATCGCCACGATGACCGCAAGCGCGACGAGCAACCAGGTCGGGGCGGCCGTGGGGGCGCACGCGTTCGCCACCCTCGGGCCCGCCGGGGTCGTCGCCGTGCGGCAGTTCGTCGCGGCGTCGGTGCTACTGCCGACCGTGCGCCCGAACCTGCGTCGCTTCACCTGGGCCCAATGGTGGCCGACCCTGCTGCTCGGGCTGGTCTTCGCCACGATGAACCTCAGCCTCTACACCGCGATCGACCGGATCGGGCTCGGCCTGGCCGTCACCCTGGAGTTCCTCGGCCCGCTCGCCGTCGCCCTGGCCGGTTCCCGAACCCGGCTCGACCTGCTCTGTGCGGCGGGCGCCTGTGTCGGCGTGTACGTCCTGGTCCTGCCGGGCCCGGCCAGCGACCACCTCGGAGTGGGGCTCGGCCTGCTCGCGGCGGCGTGCTGGGCGGCGTACATCCTGCTCAACCGGCTCGTCGGGGCCCGCCTGCCGGGGTTGCAGGCACCGGCGGCGGCGACCCTGGTGTCCGCGCTGCTCTACCTGCCGGTCGCGGCCACCCTGCTCGCGCAGGGACGACTGGCCGGCACCGCGATCCTCTACGCCGTCGGTGCGGGCATCCTCAGCTCGGTGGTGCCCTACGCCGCCGACCTGGTCGCGCTGCGTACCGTGCCGGCCCGCTTCTTCGGCGTGTTCATGAGCATCCACCCGGTACTGGCCGCGCTCGCCGGCCTCGTCCTCCTCGGCCAGATACTGAAACCACACGAGTGGCTCGGCATCGCCACCATCGTGACGGCCAACGCCCTGGCCGTCCAGACCGCCTCGACAGCCAAGGCACGGCACGGCGCGACGACTCGTGCCCGGACCGGTCGGGGGGACCGCGCCGGCAACCGCGACTGAACAGCCCGGTTGGTGTCGACCCGGGAAGCAAGCTCCAACGCTTGCAGAGGGAGGGGTGGCGAGGCGTGCGGCGGCGGGCGCGTGCCGCTCGGCCTCGCCGTCGCGGCGGGCGCCGCCCAGCATTGTCCGGGCAGGTCAGCGCCGATGCCGACCCGCTCCGTGCGAACATGTGTTCGTGTCGCGCGAGGCCCGCATCCTGCACGCCGACCTGGACGCGTTCTACGCGTCGGTCGAGCAGCGCGACGACCCGCGCCTGCGGGGCCGGCCGGTGATCGTCGGCGGCGGCGTGGTCCTGGCGTGCAGCTACGAGGCGAAGGCCCGGGGCGTACGCAGCGCGATGGGCGGCCGGCAGGCCCGCCTGCTCTGCCCGGAGGCCGTCGTCGTGCCGCCGAGGATGGCGGCCTACACGGCGGCCAGCCGCGCCGTGTTCGAGATCTTCCGGCAGACCACCCCGGTCGTCGAGGGCCTCTCCATCGACGAGGCGTTCCTCGACGTCGGCGGCCTGCGGCGGCTGGTCGGGCCGCCCGCCGACATCGCCGCCCGGCTGCGCCGGGAGGTGCGCGCGCGGGTCGGCCTGCCGATCACCGTGGGCGTGGCCCGGACGAAGTTCCTCGCCAAGGTGGCCAGCGGCGTCGCGAAGCCCGACGGCCTGCTGGTCGTGCCGCCGGACGAGGAACTGGCCTTCCTGCACCCACTGCCGGTGGAGCGGCTGTGGGGGGTCGGGCCGGTGACCGCGGGGAAGCTGCGCGAGCGGGGCGTCCGCACCGTCGGGCAGGTCGCCCGGCTCGGCGAGGCGACGCTGGTCTCGCTGCTCGGCGCGGGGGCCGGCCGGCACCTGCACGCCCTGGCGCACAACCGCGACCCCCGGCCGGTGCAGGTCGGCCGCCGCCGTGGGTCGATGGGCGCGCAGCACGCCCTGGGTCCCGTCCCGCACTCCCCCGCCGAGTTGGAGGCGATCCTCGCCGGCCTGGTCGACCGGGTGACCCGGCGGATGCGGGCGGCGGCGCGGGCGGGGCGGACGGTGACGCTGCGGCTGCGGTTCGGCGACTACACCCGCGCGACCCGCTCGCACACGGTGGCCAAGGCGACCGCCGACACGACGCCGCTGCTCGGCGCGACGCGCGCGCTGCTGCGGGCGGCGCTACCGGAGATCGAGCGGCGCGGCGTGACGCTGATCGGCGTGTCGGTGGGCAACCTGGACGACTCCCCCGTGCAGCCGCCGCTGCCGTTCGACCGCGACCCGGGGGCGGACCTGGACGCGGCGGTGGACGCGGTACGCGACCGGTTCGGGTCGGCGGCGCTCACCCGGGCGGTGCTGCTGGGCCGCGAGCCGGGCCTGGAGATGCCGCTGCTGCCGGACTGATCGACGGCGGCGGAGAAAGCAGTGGTCGTGACGGTGGTCCCCGATGCCGCCGGTGACCGCCGTCGTCTCGCATCTGGCCGAGGCGAGGCAGCGACACCCGGCGACCGGTCACCCGTTCATCGCCGTGACATGCGCTCCCGCCGCGGCGATCCCACCGCTCATCGCATGTGCATTGCGGCCGATGAATATTGATAGCTAGGCATGACCCACGCCGATCCGGCGGACCCGACCTACCCGACCTGCTGGAGGTCCGAGTCATGCCCCGTCCACCCCGTTCCCGGCGGACACGCGACACGCGCCGTGCCGCCATCGCCGCAGTAGGCCTCCTCCTGTCCACCGTCGCAGTGGCGTTCGGGCAGCCGCCTGCCGCCGGCGCCGCACCCGATCCTGTCAGCTCCAGGCCGATCGACGGCACCTCGTGCGCCGCCAACGTCAACGGCATGGCCGACTTCACTCCCGTCCTCGCGCTGGACCTGCCCGAACGGGCCAGCTGGTTGAACCAGACGCCGCCGTACGCCTTCGACCGCACCGCCGAGGTGGCCGCCGGCTTCGACCGGGTCGGATACTGCCTGGAGCTGACTACTCCGGCGGGCCCGCAGTGGGTGTGGACGGCGATGGCGCCGTTCACCACCGACGCCGGCCGGCTCGGCCTGCCGACCCGCACCGGGGAGATCATCCGACAGCGGGTCAGCGACCTGGAGGTCGCGTCGAACGTCCCGGGCGTCACCACCGGCACCGACCTGGCCGGTCACGTGGAGATGTGGCCCCACACCTACAGCAGCGGAGGGTCCCGCCAGATCGCCGGCGCCTCGCCGAGCGTCTACGACGCCGACGACACCGTCAACCCGTCCGGCGGGTACGGGTCGTTCCAGGTGCACCAGGTCGGCGCCACCCGCCCGTCGTCCGTGACGCCCCGCACGGTGCTCGCGGTCAACACCTTCACCTCCTCCGGGGCGCCGCTCTCGCTCGGTATCGGCCCCGCGCCCAGCGGGCACCCGGACTGGACCTTCGCGGGGAACGCGGGCACCTTCACGCAGCGCCGGCTCACCGTGTACGCCCGGCCTTCCGTGCTCGCCCTCGACCAGCACCCGCAGGACCGCCAGTTGTACCCACGGGACGCCTCGAACGCGGCAACGGTGCCCGTGTCCGGGACGGTCACCGATCCGCGGGTCAAGGCGGTACAGCTGAAGGTGACGAGCGGCGAGGACGAGTGGACCTACCTCGCGGAGGTCACCGACCGGCGCGACTTCTCCTTCAGCCCCCGCATCGACGCCGCGCTACGCGAGTACCGGTTCGAGCTACGCGCGCTCGGCGCCGGCGTCACCCGCCGGGCCGGCCTGTGGGAGGGCGTCCTGGCCGGGGACGTCTACGTCATCCAGGGCCAGTCCAACGCCGTCTCCGCCGTGTACCGGGGTTCGTCCGCCGGCGAGGAGTCGCCGTTCATCCGCAGCTACGGCTCGCCCACCGCGGAGCCGGTGCTGTCCGCGGCGGAACGCAGCTGGAACTACGCCGCCAGCGAGGTCACCAACCAGCCCGGTTCCGTCGGCCAGTGGGGCATTCGCATGGCCCGCCGGATCGTCGACACCTACGGCGTCCCGGTCGCCCTCGTCAACGGCGGCCACGGCGGCCGACCCATCTCGTTCTTCCAGCGCGACGACGCCGACCCCGACGCCATCGGCACCAACTACGGACGGCTGCGGCAACGACTGGTCGCCGCCGGAGTCCAGGCCGACGTGCGCGGTCTCCTCTGGTATCAGGGCGAGTCCGACAACGACAACGCCGCCGTCCACGTCTCCGGGTTCACCGCGCTGCTCACCGACTGGCGCAGCGAGATCGGCACCCGCGGCGGCGACGGCGCCCGGTACTTCGTCTACCAGGTCCGCACCTCCCCCTGCGGCAACAGCACCACCGGGGCGCTGCGGGAGGCGCAGCGGCAGATGGGTGACACGCTCGGCGTCACCCTGCTGTCCACGAACGGCCTGTCCGGCCACGACGGGTGCCACTACGCCTGGGAACAGGGCTACCGGGAGATGGGCGACCACACGTTCGCCGTGGTGGCCCGCGACCTGTATCACGGCCCCAGTGCCGGGGTGGCACCACCCAACCCGCGCAGCGCGACCTTCTCCAACGCCGAGCGCACCGAGGTGACGGTGCAGCTGCGCAGCGACGACCCGCTGGTCGTCGATCCTGGTGCCGCGGCCGACTTCCGGGTCAACGGCAGCACGGCGACGGTCACCGGCGTCGAATACCGGCCGGGCGGTCGGCTGGTACTGACGCTCTCCGCGCCGGCTGACGGGGCGACCGGGGTGAGTTACCTGAGCCACCTGCGCGCCGGGCCGTGGATCGTCAACGCGACGGGCAGTGGGCTGCTCACCTTCCACAACCTGCCGATCGACTGACCGGCGGCCGGCGGGGCGGGAACGGCGCGGACCACCCGAGGTGGTTCGCGCCGTTCCGGCCCCGCGGCAGGGGCCCGCCGGGCCGTCGGCACCGGTCGGAGGACCCTCAGTCGGCCGACAGGACGGCGGTGCCCCTGCGGTAGTTCGTGCCGTTGCCGTCGGGGCGGTAGTTGTTCTCGACGTTGCCCGCCGAGTCCACCGAGAACCAGTGGACGGTGGTGCCCGCCGGGACGGTCAGCGTCTCCCCGCCCTCGCGGACGCCGGCGGAGCCGTAGAGGGTCGACGCGTACGTCGGGGCGCCACGGTCGAGGGTGTAGAAGACGGCCGCCGGCTCGCTCGTGGAGAACGTCACGTTCACCATGCCCGGCGTCGAACTCGGCGCGACCGCCAGCGTGCTGCGCGGCCGGCTGTTGTCCTTGGCGAAGTCACGGGCCACCCGCATCAGCTCGACGAGGCCATTGGCGAACTCCATGGTCTCGTCGTGCGCCTCGTCCCACTCCGGCTGGAACGAGGTGCCGACCTCGAAGTTCCAGGCGTAGATGCCGTACTTGTACCAGAGCATGTCCCCGGAGTTGCCGGCCGCCGAGTAGAGCACGTCGGAGATCGGGCCGGTACGCGCCGGGGTGACCGCCATGTTGCGGTGCCGCTTGATGGCGGCCAGGATCCGCGACGACGCGCCCCAGAACGCCGACTCCTCGGCCAGGGTCGGCCGCGGCGCGGAGACCCGGTCGGGCAGCGCGTACGCCCCCGGCGACCACATGAAGTAGTTGCCCGACGAGTGCAGGTTCATCGAGAACCTGATGTTCGGGCGGGCGGCCAGCCAGTCGACGTTGCGGTTCTCCGGCTCGGACAGCTCGCTCGGGCCGGCGTAGGTGCCGCTGGTGCAGCTCGACGACGCGCCGGAGTAGCCGTCGAAGAGGCTGTACTCGGTGTAGTTGCGGTTGTTGTCCACGCCCCACGAGTTGCGGGCCAGGAAGTCGGCGGCCCCGGTCGACGGGCAGTGGTTGGTCATGTTCTTGCGCTGGGAGTTGAAGTCGTAGAACGAGTAGTGCCCGCCGTCGGGGTTGACCGACGGGGCGATCCAGATGTCGAGGTTGTCCAGCAGCTGCTTGGTCTGGCCGTCGTGGGCGTAGTTGCGCAGCAGCCGTTCGGCGGTCTCGATGGTGACCAGCGGCGGCACCCACTCGCGGGCGTGCTCCTGGGCATAGGCGAGCACGCCGAGCTTCGAGCCGTCGCGGTGCTTGCCGATCCGGATCGCGTACACCGGGTGCGGGTCGCGGGAGACGCTGGCGGGCGCGCTGAGGCCGTCGCTGAGCGGGGTCCGCGGCGCCGGCGCGACCACGCCGGTTCCCCCGCTGCCCCGATAGGTGTACGCCCGCAGCAGCGCCCCGGCACCGGCGTTGAGCGCCGCGACGACCTGGGCGGCGGTGCTGGTCACCGCGCCGGCGCCGTCGGTGCCCAGGGTGACCCGTACCGCGGAGCCGGTGACGGTCACCGACAGCGGCGTGTTCGCCGCGCCCGGGTCGGCGAGCTCCACGGAGATGGCGTTGCCGCCCTCGTGGCCCCAGGCGAGGGAGTCCACCGCGACGCGGCTGGCGGTGGCGGTGCCGAGCACCGCCTGCGCGTGCCGCCGGTAGCCGTTGGTCTTGTAGGGCAGCTCCACGACCTCGGCGAGCCGCGGGAACTCGGCGGCCAGCTGGTGGATCCGCGCGTACAGCTCGGTGGGCGTCAGGTAGCTGGTGACGAAGTCCTTCTGGTAGCCCGGTCCCTCGGGGCCGGTGCCCGGGGTCGGCAGCCACTCCCGCACCTGCGCGACGGCCACGTCGCCGGTCGGGCTGGTGATCCGGATGCGGTCGGGGCGGCTGGTCACCGTGGCGGCGCCCCGGTGGTACAGGTAGACGCCGGCGTCGACGAACCGGGAGATGGTCTGCGTCCCTCCGGAGCCGAACTCGGTGCCGGGGCCGCTGTCCCGCTCGACGGTGAGGGGGGTCGCGGCCGTCTGGCCCTGCGTCCACTTCGCCTCGACGGAGAGGATCTGGCTGGTCCCGGAGGTGTACCAGTCCGCCCGGATGATCTTGACGTCGGAGGCGTCCGGGGCGCTCGGGTCGCCCGCGGCGGCGGCGAACTGCCGGTTCTCGGCCACGTGGCCGGCGATGGTCGCCTCGCGTTCCGCCACCCGCTCCCGCGCGTCGGCGGGCCGGTGCAGCACCTTGCCGAGTGTGAAGCCGGCCTCGGTCAGCGCCGCCGCCTCGCCGGCCGTGACGACCGCGTGCGCGACGACGCCGTTCTCGGTGTGGGCGACGTGGTGGTCGAGGTCGACGCCGGTGGCGACGAGGGCGTCCAGCTGTGCGGTGCCGGCGAGCAGCACCTCGACGACGTTCGCCTCCTCGTCGCCGACCCGGACCAGGTCGACGGCGGGGGCGACGGACGGCGCGGTGGCCGAGGCCGGGCTGACCAGCAGCACCACGGCCACGGCCCCGGCCAGCACGGCGGGGAGGGGAAGGCGGCGTCGCCACCGGGGACCTAGGGGATCACGCATCTGTCGACCCTTCTGTTCGTCGGCACGGGTGACCGAACGAGATGGCCGAGGGGCCCGCCCGGGGTACGCGGCTCCGCCCCGTCGGTCGCGCGCCACGCCTGCGGCGCCACGACACGGTGGAAGGAAGGTGTGGTGCTGTCCGGTTGCGGCGGACCGACGCTGGCCGCATCGCCGAGCTGCGGAAACGTCGTCAGGCTGATAGACGGGAGGCTGCTCCGGTGACGGTCGGTGGACTGGGCCAATCCTCAGTGCGCCCAAAGTGATCTGTCAATACCTCCGGTAAGCCCCGGGGTTCGCCTCGGCAGTCCGGGCCACCACTGGTCCCCGGCACCCGAGCGGGCGGGAACAGGCGCCGTGGGCCGCCGGTCAACCTTTTCCGGCGTCCCAGGGTCATCTTCTCGTCGATGATGCCCACGTAGGGCTGGAGGGTGTACGTGGCGGATGACGGTTTCCGCGAGTTCGTCGAGATCCGGTATGCGGATCTGCTGCGGACCGCGTACCTGCTGACCGGTTCACGGCACGCCGCCGAAGACCTGGTGCAGAACGCGCTGATGCGGGCGATGCGACGGTGGCGGCACGTGGACGAACCGATGGCATACGTCCGCCGGATCATGGTCAACGAGCGGGTCAGCCTGTGGCACCGGTTCGGTTCCCGGGAGTTCCTGGCCGGAGTGACCGGTGCCTGGCGGCTGCACGACGACCGGGGGCGAAGCCGGGACGTGGCGGACGACGTCGTGGTACGCGAAGAGGTGCGCGCCGCCTTGCACGGTCTGCCACCCCGGATGCGGGCGGTGTTGGTGCTGCGCTACTGGGAGGACCTCACCGAGGCGCAGACCGCCCAGACGCTCGGTTGCTCGGTCGGCACGGTGAAGAGTCTCGCGTCCCGCGGGATCGCCCGGCTGCGGGCGGTGCTGCCGACGCCCTCGGCAGGGTCGTCACGGCCGGGCGATCAAGAGCCGCTGCCACCCGGCCCGTCACCGACGGTCGTGGTGCCCGCCGCCACTAGCTGGAGAGGTGCGAACGATGCCCGATGAGATCAAGGAGGCGTTGACCCGGCTCGCCGATCCGGTCCTGCCGCGCCCCGACCCGTATCACCGGTTGCTGGTCCGCGTCCGGCGGCGCCGGCAGCGGCGGATGGCCGCGGCGGGCGTGGCCGGCCTGGCGGCGGTGGCGGTGGCGCTGCCGATGTTCGGTGCGGCCGGCCCCCCGGCAGGCACCGACGCCGCGTCGCCGCCACCCGCGATGGGAACGTACCAGCCGGCGAGCCGGATCGACGAGCCGATGGTGCGGCGGTTGTTGGACTCGCCGACCCGGGGCAACCTCGCCGGCGACCCGGCGCTGATCGCGGACATCGAGCAGCAGTACCGGTCGGCTCGCGCCCACCTGCTGGTCGACCCGGCGCTGGACGAGGTGAAGGTGCTGCTCGCACACGACGCACCGGGAGCCCGGACGGTGGTGGTGGTGGCCTTCCTGAACGACTCGCACGCATTGCTGCGCCATGGACTCGGTGATGCCGGTGCGTCCGTGCCGGAACTGCTGGACAAGACCGGCACCCCGGACGAACCGCAGCCCCTGGAGCCGATCGTCTTCCTCGGCCGGCTGTCTCCGGTGGCCGGCCGCCATCTCACCGACCTCACCGTCGGGCTGGCACCGGCCGGGTGCCGCGTCGAAACCTCCGCCGACGGCCGGATCCAGCCGGACGGATCGGTCGCCCGAAGCTGGCAGGCGGAGAACACCGATGGTTTCGTGGTCCGGGGGGCGGGCCAGGTGGCCGAACGGTGGCGGTTCACCTGCGACGGCGTCGTGCGATACGCCGGTCCGGGCGGTGGCGGACTGGGCATGGCCAGCCCGACGGGGAAGGCACCGCCGGGTTCCACCACCGGCGCGCGCGGCTCAGCGGAAACCACGCTCGCCACCACCGCCGTACGCGCCCTGCAAGACGTGCTCGATGGCCACGGGCTCACCGGGCCGGCGCCCCAGGTGATCTGGAGCGGACGGCTACCCGACTGGGTTCCTGGCGCGCCAGTGGCCGCGTTGGCGAGTTCCTGCTCGCCTGACGGCGGCTGCGCCGCCCTGCTCGTGACCGAGACCGATCTGCCGCAGCGAGCGGAGTCGGGGGCACCGGTCACCTACCGGACCGCCACCGGGCTTCCTGACCTGGTAGCCGTCCAGGTGCCCGGTGAGACAGGCGGCGTGCTGGTCGTCGGGCCGGAGTCGGCGGTCCGCGCCGAGTTGCTCGACGGCAAGGGGCGCACGATCGCGAGCGGTCGGCTGGAAGCCGGTGCGGGCACGGTACGCGTCGATCCCCGCCAGGTGGCCACGGTGAACATCCTCGACACGAGCGGCCGGGTCCTGCGGACGGAGGCCACACCGGCCCTCGGCGCCGACACCGGCCAGCTCGGTGAACCGACTGTATGGGCGAGGTGACGACCGCCCGTTGGCCGCGTGCCCCGGCCGGGACGGGCCGGGCACGCGGTTCCCGGTGAAGTGCTCCGTGCGGCCGGACAACGATCCGCCCCTGGTCGGGCGGCCCGCGACCGGACCACCGACACGGGGCGGTCGGTCCGGTCCCACCGCCGGATGGTCTCCGGCGGTGGGACCGGTTCCTCGCTGGCCTGCTGAGCGGCCGTGGCGTACGAGTCACGCGGCCGGGGCCGGTCAGCGTCCACCGGTGGATCCGGGCTGAGGGCAGCTCAGCCGCAGTTGCCCCAGCTGTACCGGCCAGCGCCCTGCCAACTGGTGCCGTACAGGACCTCGCCGCTGTACATCACGCACTTGTCACGGGCAGAGCGTTGGATCGCGGCGTAGTACTTGAAGTTTCCGGAGTCGTAGACCCAGGAACCACCCTCCACCCGGATCCCGGCGGAAACCCCGGTCGTCGAGCCGACAGCCACCCGCTTGAGGGTGGCGACACAGTTGTACGCGGTGGCGCTGTTGTACATCAGGTAGACGTCGCCAACCCTGGTGCCATCCGGCGCGTAGATCGACCGGTGGCCGTCACCGGCGTACGCCCACGAGCCACCGAAGTCGTTGTTGCACGCCTGCGCCGCGGTGAACGGGTTCGTCGCGGCCTGAGCGGGTGAAGCGAACCCCACCGCCGCAACAGTGGCGGAGATGACGGAGATGATCGAGATGGTCAGTCGTCGCGCTGGTCCGCGCACACAGTCCCCCAAATGCTCCGGCGCCGAGATCACGCATGAGCCGCCATGATCCCACAGTGGATCATCACCAGGATCCGGGGCGGCGCGGGCAGCCGGATCGGTGGCGCAGGCGCCGGAGAAGGTGGAGCAGGGTGCTGACGGCCGCGCGCACCGGCAGCGCCCGGCACTGCGCCAGTCCCGCCGGCAACACGAGCTGATATCCGTTTTGCACTGGTGAGACCATGCGGGCGTGAACAAGATCCCCACGCTGTTCCGCCGCGACCCGGACGACCGCAAGCGCGTCCTGCCCGAGGCCAACCCCGCCTGCCAGTGGGTCCTCGACGGCGAGGGAACGCCGACGCGCAAGTACGACGGCACCTGCGTGATGCTCGACGATGACGGCACCTGGTGGGCACGGCGCGAGGTGCGGCCTGGACGGACGCGGCCGCCGGGCTACCGGCCGGTGATGACGGACGAGGTCATGGGCAAGACCGTGGGTTGGGAACCAATCGAGCAGTCGCCGTACGCGAGGTACCACGCCGAGGCTCTCGCCCGCTCGCCCGAGCGGCGCCGCGCCGGCACCTACGAGCTGATCGGCCCGAAGATCAACGGGAACCCCGAGGGCGTGCGGGGCCACGAACTCGTACCGCACGGCGACGCGGAGAGGCTGGACGTGCCGCGCGACCTGGCCGGCCTGCGTGACTGGCTGCTGGCGCACCCTCAGTACGAGGGCATCGTCTGGCACCACCCGGACGGCCGGAGGGCGAAGTTGAAGCACCGCGACTTCGCCTGAGCCGGCCGGCCCCTCTCAGTCCTCGACGTCGGGTGACTCCGGCGGCGGCAGCGGCAGTTCGACGGCGGCGACCACTCCCACCCGCACGGCGGAGTGCGCCGGCGGCAGCTTGTCCGCTCGCGGCGAGCGGCTGTGCACCCTGCCCCGGCCAGTCGGGTCCGGTCGCCGGTTCACCTCGCAGGTCACCATCCGGATCGGCGGAGGCGGTGCCGTGAACCGGCCGGTACCCCACCGCACCCACAGCGGGATCCGCCCCGCGTCGGCTTCGGCGAGCAGCTTCTCCCACGTGCGGCGGCGCGTACCGTGATCGACCTCGACGACGACCGGCGGGCCGTCCGGGCGGGCACAGGCCACGTCGAGCACCGACTGCTGTGCGGACATCGGCGGTGGCAGCGGCAGCACGCTGGACGCCCGCCGGTAGACCCGCCAGCCCCGCTGTTCCGCCCAGTCGACCACCGCGTCGATCAGTCGGGCGGTGACCTGGTCCGTCGTCAGGTCGGTGAAGGAGACCGCGTCGAGCCCGTCAGCCAGCGACGCCGCCAACCGCTCCCCGTCCTCACCGACCACCACCGCCGCAGGGTAACCGCGCAACCGGCCGTCCGTGCCGGCGGGGCAGCACGAGAACAGGCGCGAGGACGGCCGCGTCGGGGTGTGATCGATGCGCCACTGCGACCCGTACCAGTCCCCGGCGCGTGGATGATGGCTGATATGAGCCACGTGCACTCCGTACCGGTGCGGGTTCATCCCGAGCCGTGCGAGACGATCGCCTGCCTCCCGCATCCGCGACTGCGGCCGTATGTCGTGGGTTACGCGGGCTTCCGTTCAGGTTCGGGAGCAGCCGTACGGCACCGGGCCCTACCGATGAACCTGGCCACGATGATCGTCGACTTCGCCGGGCCGAGCAGGGTGATCACCGGGCCCCGAGGTGACCCCGTCGTCTACGAGCAGACCGCTTGGGGCGACGGCGTCTCGATCGGCCTGACGCCGGCCGGAGTGACCGCGCTCCTCGGCGTGCCGATGCGGGAGCTGGCCGGCGGCACCTTCCGGCTGGCGGACGTCTTCGGCCGCCCGGAGGTGGAGCTGGCCGAGCGGCTCGGGGAGGCACCGGACCGGCCGGCGTGGTTCGCGGTGCTGGACGACTTCCTGACCGCTCGGCTCGCCGCGGACATGGGGCCGGACGGGCTGACGATACGTGCCTGGTGGCGACTCCAGCAATCGGCGGATCGGCTCCGGATCAGCGCGTTGGCCGACGAGCTCGGCGTCAGCCGGCGCAACCTCGAGCTCCGGTTCCAGCGACAGATCGGTCTGTCCCCCGGAACTGTCACCAGGA